>CAKTJA010000003.1 GCA_934567115.1 uncultured Oscillospiraceae bacterium | reverse complement strand
AGCCTGTGGATGGTCTGCGCCTCCTTGCCGCACAGCTCGCCCATGCGCTTTGCCGCGCGGCCCGTGGGCGCGCACAGCAGCACGTCAAGCCCCATGCGCTCGAAAAGCGCCGTGATCCCGCGCAGACTGGTGGTCTTACCCGTACCCGGCCCGCCGGTGAGGATCAAAAGCTCCTCCTGCGCGGCCAGTTCCACCGCCCGGCGCTGGAGCGGCGCGTACCGGATGCCCTGTTCCTTTTCGATCTCGCCGATGATCTTCTCCGCTCCCCGCAGCGCGTCCGCCTTGTCGGAAAGCATCGCGCTCACGCGGGTGCAGACGTAAAGCTCCGCCTCATGGCAGCGGCGCAGATAGCAGCCGTCCACATTCGCCACGCGCTCCGCCACAACGCTTCCGCGCGCAAGCAGATCGTCGAGCGACCGCTCCGCCGCGTCCGGGGCGCAGTCAAGCAGCTGTGCGGTCGCCGCAATGAGCTTCTCCCGCGGAAGGAACACATGCCCGCCGCTCTGCTCGTTGTGGCTCAGCTCGAAAAGCAGTCCGGCCTCCGTGCGGCAGGACGAGTCCCCGGAAAAGCCCATGGAAAGCGCGATCTCGTCCGACACGGAGAAATCCACGCCGAACGTTTCATCGCTGAGAAGATACGGATTGCGCCGCAGCGCCTCCATCGTGTCCGCGCCGTAGCGGCGGAACAGCCGCACCGCAAGGCTGACGGGCAGCTCGTATTTCGTCAGAAAATCCAGAACGCGCCGCAGGCCCGTCAGCTCCCGCCAGCCGGCCGCGATCTCTCTTGCGCGGCGCTCCGTGATCCCCTGCACGAGCCGCAGCTTCTCCGTTCCCTCGTCAAGCGCCTCGAGCGTCTGCGCGCCGAAGCGGTCCACGATCCTCCGCGCCGTCGCCGGGCCGACGCCGCGCACCACTCCGGAGGCCAGATAGTTCAGTATCTCCGTCTCGTCGGCGGGCATGCGCCGCTCCACCTCGTCGGCGGCAAACTGCTCGCCGTGCTGCGGATGGTTGACATAGCTGCCGGTAAGCAGCAGCCCCTCACCCGGCGCGGCGCAGGGAATGCAGCCCACGACCGTCGTCAGCTCGCCGTCGTCGGTGACGACCCGCACGACCGCGTAGCCGTTCTCCTCATTCTGATAAATAACCGACAGGATCGTTCCGATGACCGTCGTGCGCTCCGCCATAGCCGATCTCCTCCGTTTTCCGCGCCCTCTGCGCGCTAATCAAACTGCGCCGGCAGCGCGGAACGCGCGCAAACCGTCACGTCAAAGCTCTCGCGGCAGAGCGTCTGCGCCACGCGCTGCGCCTCCTGATCCATGCCGCAGTCCGCGATGATGATGCGTGAAAAGCCGCCCGAGGCATAGCGCGCATGCTCCAGCGCGCGCACCGTATGCTCCAGCGCGCGCGCCTCGCCGCGCGCGGGCACGATGACCGCCGTTTCGCTCCTCGGCCGCTCGCGCGGGTGCGTCAGCGCGGTGACCGTGAGCCACACGACCGTCGCAAGTCCTATGGCGGCAAGCGCCGCGATGATGCCGTCCTGCAATAATTGCATGCCTTCAACCCCTCTCGCGCCAGCTTATGAAAAAACGGCGCAAAAGGTGAGGGGACAGGCCCTACAGCAGCTTTTTAAGATACCGCCCCGTGTAGGAGCCTTCCGCCTGAGCGACCTGCTCGGGCGTGCCCTCCGCCACGACCGTGCCGCCGCCGCTCCCGCCCTCGGGACCGAGGTCGATCAGATAGTCCGCCGACTTGATGACGTCCAGATTGTGCTCGATGACGAGGATCGTGTTGCCGGCGTCGGTCAGGCGCTGCAAGACCTCCAGCAGCTTGCGCACGTCGTCCGTGTGCAGGCCGGTGGTCGGCTCGTCGAGAATATAGATCGTGCGGCCCGTGGCGCGCTTGCTCAGCTCCGTCGCCAGCTTCACGCGCTGCGCCTCTCCTCCGGAAAGGGTGGTGGACGACTGACCGAGCCGGATATAGCCCAGCCCGACGTCGTGCAGCGTTTCAAGCTTGTTCGCCAGCCTCGGCAGGTCGCGGAAAAACAAAAGCGCCTCCTCCACGGTCATTTCCAGCACGTCCGCGATGCTCTTTCCCTTGTAGCGGACCTCAAGCGTCTCGCGGTTATAGCGCTTTCCTCCGCATACCTCGCAGGGAACATAGATATCAGGAAGAAAATGCATCTCGATTTTCAGCTGGCCGTCTCCTCCGCAGGCCTCGCAGCGTCCGCCGCGCACGTTGAAGCTGAAGCGCCCGGGGCCGTAGCCGCGCGCCTTTGCGTCGGGCGTTGAGGCGAACAGGTCGCGGATGTCGTTGAACAGCCCGGTATAGGTCGCGGGGTTCGATCTGGGCGTGCGCCCGATGGGGCTCTGGTCGATGCAGATGACCTTGTCAAGCTGCTCCTCGCCCTCGATGGCGCGGTGCTTTCCCGCGTGCGTCTTCATTCGGTTCAGGTCCGCGCCGAGCTTTTTATAGATGATCTCGTTGACGAGCGAGCTTTTCCCGCTCCCGGACACGCCCGTCACGCAGGTGAAGGTCCCAAGCGGAATGCTCACGTCGATATTGCGCAGATTGTTTTCCTGCGCGCCGCGCACGGTCAGAAGCTTTCCGTTCCCCGCCCGCCGGGACGCGGGAACGGGGATCTTCTTCCGCCCGCTCAGATACTGTCCGGTCAGGCTGTTCTCATTTGCCATGACCTCCTCCGGGGTCCCCGCCGCAACGACATGGCCACCGTGAACGCCGGCCCCCGGACCGATGTCCACGATATAGTCCGCCGCGCGCATCGTGTCCTCGTCATGCTCGACGACGAGCAGGGTATTCCCCAGATCGCGCAGCCTTCTGAGCGTCGCAAGAAGCTTGTCGTTGTCGCGCTGGTGCAGACCGATGGACGGCTCGTCAAGAATATACAGCACGCCCATCAGGCTGCTGCCGATCTGCGTGGCAAGGCGGATGCGCTGGCTCTCTCCGCCGGAGAGCGTCGCGCTCGCGCGGGAGAGCGTCAGATAGTCAAGCCCCACCGACTGCAAAAATCCGAGGCGGCTCTTGATCTCCTTGAGGATCCGCTCCGCGATGCGCAGCTGCTGCCGCGTCAGCGTGAGCGCGTCTATGAACGCGATCTCCTCCGTCACGCTTTTCCGCGTAAACGCGTCGATGTCCATTCCGCCGACCGTCACCGCCAGCGACTCCTTCCGCAGCCGGCGGCCCCGGCACTCCGGACAGGGGCACTCGCTCATGCACTCCTCCAGCTCGGCGCGGACGCTCTCGCTCTGCGTCTCCTGATAGCGGCGCTCCAGATTGTTCACAATGCCCTCGAACGGCTGATACAAAACGCCCTTGCCCCTCGGCTGATCGTAATGCAGCTCCAGCTTTTCCCCCTTCGTCCCGTAGAGGATCACATCAAGGACCTCCGCCGGGAGCTTTTCGACCGGGTCGCGCAGGGAGAAGCGGTATTTTTTCGACAGCGCGTCGAAATACATGCGGGAAATGCCGTCGCCCCGCACATTGTTCCAGCCCGACGCGCAGATCGCGCCGTCGAGAACGGAACGCGACTTGTCCGGAATGATAAGCTCCGGATCGACCTTGAGCTGACTGCCGAGTCCGGTGCACGCCGGGCACGCCCCGAAGGGGTTGTTGAACGAAAACATGCGCGGCGTCAGCTCGTCGATGGATATGCCGCAGTCCTCGCAGGCGTAGTTCTGCGAGAAGAGAACGTCCCGCTCCTCCTGCACCACGTTCACAAGCACCAGCCCTCCCGACAGCGCCGCCGCCGTCTCCGCCGAGTCGGACAGTCGGTGCACCACGTCGCTCTTGAGGATCAGGCGGTCGATCACGACCTCGATGTTGTGCTTGACGTTTTTCTCAAGCTTGATCTCCTCGCTCAGGTCGTACATGCTGCCGTCCACGCGCACGCGGACATAGCCCGACTTCCGCGCGTCCTCGAACACCTTCGCGTACTCGCCCTTCTTTCCCCGGACGATCGGCGCCATCACCTGCACCCGGGTCCCCTCGCCGAGCGACATCACCTGATCGACGATCTGATCGATGGTCTGCTGGCGGATCTCCTTTCCGCAGTTCGGGCAGTGCGGCGTGCCAACCCGCGCCCACAGCAGACGCAGGTAGTCATAGATCTCCGTCACCGTGCCGACCGTCGAGCGCGGATTCTGGGACGTGGTCTTCTGGTCGATGGAAATGGCGGGGGAGAGGCCCTCGATATAATCCACGTCCGGCTTCTCCTTCTGCCCGAGGAACATCCGGGCATAGGAGCTGAGGCTTTCCACATACCGGCGCTGCCCCTCGGCATAGATCGTGTCGAACGCCAGCGACGACTTTCCGCTTCCGGACAGTCCCGTGATGACCGTCAGCTTGTCCCTCGGGATCGTCACGTCGATGTTTTTCAGGTTGTTTTCCCGCGCGCCTTTGACATAAATTTTATCCAACATGTAATATTACTCCAAAATACAACTGTTCGTAATCACTTTTCAACGATAATATCCGCCGTTTCCGCCCCAAGCAGCGCAAGCAGAGCGGCGGGAGCAAGCTCCACCTGAAAGCCGACCCTGCCCGCGGACACGATCACCGTCGACAGGTTTTCCACCGAGCTGTGGAAAACCGTGGGGAACAGCTTCTTCATTCCGACCGGCGAGCAGCCGCCGTGAACGTAGCCCGTAAGCGGCAGCAGCTCCTTCTGACGGATCATCTCGACGGATTTTTCCCCCACGGCTTTTGCGGCCTTTTTCAGGTCAAGGCTCTCCGCCACCGGCACGTCGAACACATAGAGTCTGCCGCTCGCGCCGCGCGCGACCAGCGTTTTAAAGACCCTCTCCGGATCGACGCCCAAGCTCGCGGCCACGGTCACGCCGTCGGGCGCCTCGCCGTCGCCGTGCGGATAGGTGTGGGCGGTGTAGCCGATCTTTTTCTGCTCCAGCACCCGCATCACGTTCGTCTTCTCGTCCTTATTTTTTGCCATGCTCTTCACCTCGATCCATTCTCTCCTCCGGCGGAGAATGCGGACGCAGCCTCCGCGCCGGAGACGCGCAGACGTGAAAATGCTTTTCGCCGTCCGCGCCTCTATTTTTCCTCATTTCTCAGCTCAATGATGCGGTCGCGCAGCACGGCGGCATACTCAAATTCAAGCATGCGGCTGGCCTCCTGCATCTGCTTTTCAAGCTTTTTGATCTCCTCGTCCCGCTCGCGCTCGGAGAGCTTGCGCTTGCCGCGTCTGCGCGCGCCGTCCTCATCCTTTTTGGAGATCTCCAGTATCTCCCGAACGTCCTTCCGAACGGTTTTCGGCACGATGCCGTGCGCCTTGTTGTACGCGTCCTGTATCCCTCTTCTGCGCTCCGTCTCATCCATCGCCCGGCGCATGGAGGGCGTGATCGTGTCGGCGTACAGGATCACAAGACCGTCCACGTTTCGCGCGGCGCGGCCGATGGTCTGCACCAGACTGGTCTCGCTGCGGAGGAAGCCCTCCTTGTCCGCGTCCAGGATCGCCACAAGCGAGACCTCCGGAAGGTCCAGTCCCTCGCGCAGCAGGTTGATGCCGACGAGCACGTCAAACTCGCCCAGACGCAGATCACGGATCAGCTCCATGCGCTCGATCGTCTCCACGTCGGCGTGCATATAGCGCACCCTGACGCCGGCGGTGCGGAGATAGCCGGTCAGGTCCTCCGCCATTTTCTTGGTAAGCGTCGTGACCAGAACGCGCTCGTTCCGCGCGGCGCGTTCGCCGATCTCGCCCATCAGATCGTCGATCTGACCCGTGACGGGGCGCACCTCCACGCGCGGGTCGAGCAGACCGGTCGGGCGGATGACCTGCTCGACGATCTGACCGGCGCGTTCGCGCTCGTAATCCCCCGGCGTTGCGGAGACGTAGATGCGCTGGTGCACACGCTGCTCGAACTCCTCGAATTTCAGCGGGCGGTTGTCGTACGCGCAGGGCAGACGGAAGCCGTACTGCACGAGCGCGTCCTTTCGCGCGCGGTCGCCGTTGTACATTGCGCGCACCTGCGGAAGGGTGACGTGGCTCTCGTCCACAAAAAGCAGAAAATCCTTCGGGAAATAGTCCAGCAGCGTCATCGGGGCGGAACCCTTGGGACGCGCGCTGATGACGCGCGAATAGTTTTCGATGCCGGTGCAGTAGCCAAGCTCCCGCATCATCTCAATGTCATATCTTGTGCGCTGGCCGATGCGCTGCGCCTCCACGGCCTGTCCGTTCTCCGTGAAGAACATCTCCCGCTCCTCCAGCTCGCGCTCGATCTGTTCAATCGCGCGCTCCATCTTGTCCTTCGTCGTCACATAGTGCGACGCGGGATAGATCACCGTATGGCTGAGCGTTCCCGTGACCACCCCAGTCACAGGCTGGAACTCGCGGATCGCGTCGATCTCGTCGCCGAAAAACTCGACCCTTACGGCCCTGTCCCGATAGTAGGCGGGGTAGATGTCCACCGCGTCGCCGCGCACGCGGAAGCGGTTGCGCTCGAAGGCGACGTCGTTTCTCTCATAGCGGTCCTCGACCAGCCGCCGCAGCAGCTCGTCGCGCTCCATGCTCTGTCCGGGGCGGAGCGAGATCATCATCTTCGCAAAGTCGTCCGGCTCACCCAGACCGTAAATGCAGCTCACCGACGACACCACGATCACGTCCCGCCGCTCAAGCAGGGCACAGGTGGCGCTCAGGCGCAGACGGTCGATCTCCTCGTTGGTCGAAGCGTCCTTTGCGATATAGGTGTCGGTGTGTGGGATATATGCCTCCGGCTGATAGTAGTCGTAGTAGCTGACGAAATACTCCACCGCGTTTTCCGGAAAAAACTCCTTGAACTCCGCGCACAGCTGCGCGGCGAGCGTTTTGTTGTGCGCCAGCACCAGCGTGGGCCGCTGTATCTTCTCGATCACGCCGGCCATGGTGAAGGTTTTTCCCGACCCGGTCACGCCGAGCAGCACCTGCTCGTCGATCCCCAGCTTCACGCCGCGCGCAAGCGCGGCGATCGCCTCCGGCTGGTCGCCCGTGGGCTGAAAGGGCGCATGCAGCTTAAAATCCATAGTCTCTCTCCCTTCGGCGTTCGTCAAGTCAAAAGTCCGTTGTCGCGCAGGCTGACAAAATCCCCGTCGGCAACGATGATGTGATCTGCCAGCCTTACGCCGATCCCCTCAAGCGCGCGGCGGATCTGGATGGTGGTGCGGTTGTCCGCGTCGCTCGGAAGCGCGATGCCGCTCGGGTGGTTGTGCGACAGGATCACATGGCTGGCGTTCGCGTTCAGCGCGTTTTCCACGACCTTCCTCACATTCACGCTCACGCTGTCCGCGCTTCCCTCCGCCAGACGGCAGCATGCGGTCAGCTTGCCCTTCGCGTCAAGGCACGCCTCGTAAAATACCTCCTGCTTTTCCCCGAAAAACAGATCGAGGAAATACGCCCCCGCGCGCTCCGTGGAATTGAGGATCACATCGTGTCCCGTCCCCGCGGTCCGCACCCTTCGGCAGAGCGGGAAGAGCAGACGGATCAGCGTCGCGGCGCTTTCGCCCACGCCGTCAACCGACTCAAGCTCCGCAAACGAGGCGGAGAACACCCCGTCGAGCGAGCCGAAGCGCTCCAGCAACCGGTGGGCGACGGGGTTGGTGTCCTGCCGTGGGATGGCGTAGTAAAGCAGAAGCTCCAGCGCCTCATGGTCGGCGAAAGCGTCCAGCCCGTGCTGACGGAACTGTTCCTTTTTTCGCTGCCGGTGCCCGTCGTGAACTCCCATCATCTCACCCCCGCGATGCGGTGCGCGCGTCCGCCGGTCCCGCGCACCGTTTCCTTCCGTCTTTTGAAGTATACTATTTTACCATGCCCCGGCTCATAGTACAAGCATATTTTTAAAACAAATGTTCTTTTTCGCCCGATCATATGAAAATCGTCCGGTCGGAAAGGCCCCGAAAGGAAGCTTTCCGTACCGGACGGTCTTTTATTCCAGCTCCAGCATCACGGGGCAGTGATCGCTCCCGGTGATCTCGCTCCAGATCTCGGCCCTTTTGATGCGTCCGCGCAGCCGTTCGGAGACGATGAAATAGTCGATCCTCCACCCGACGTTCCTCTCCCTCGCGGCGGCGCGGTAGCTCCACCACGAATAAGCGTCCGTCCTCTCCGGCCAGAGCGCGCGGAAGGAATCCACAAACCCGGCGGACAGCAGCTGCGAGAGCTTTTCGCGCTCCTCGTCGGAGAAGCCCGGGTTAAAGTGGTTCGTCTTGGGATTCTTCAAATCGATCTCCTCATGCGCTACGTTCAGGTCCCCGCAGTACACCACCGGCTTCACCCGGTCGAGCGAGCACAGGTACTCGCGCAGATCGTCCTCCCAGCGCATGCGGTAGGGAAGGCGCTTCAACCCGTCCTGCGAGTTCGGCGTATAGCAGCAGACCAGATAAAATTCGGGGTACTCCGCCGTGATGACGCGGCCCTCATGGCGGTGCTCGTCGTCGCCGAAGTCGTTGGTGAGGGAGAGCGGCTCCTCTCTCGTCAGCAGCGCCGTACCGGAATAGCCCGCCTTATCCGCGCTGTTGAAGTACATGTGATAGCCCGGCAGCTCGAACTCGACCTGATGCGGCTGAAGCTTTGTCTCCTGCAAGCAGACCGCGTCCGCGCCGGCAAGCTCGACAAAATCAAGAAAGCCCTTGTTCAGGCATGCCCGCAGTCCGTTGACGTTCCACGATACCAGCTTCATCGAAGCGCCCCTCCTCTGATTATTCGGTCCACGGCTCCGACGGCCGTTACCCGGATATGATAGCAGAAATTTCTGCAAAACACAAGAGCGCGCCGCGCATCCCCTCTGCGGAAAATGCCGACACTCCCGCCTTCGGGCCTTGCCGCCGGCGGGGGAGCGTGATATCATACAAACGACCCCCGGAAAAAAACCGCCGAGGAGGACGGCAGACATGGCGAAGCACGAATTTGGGATCATGCGGGACGCACCTTCGCCGGGGAAACGGTACGATAAGTACGAGCCGTGGAAATATTCCTGCATTTCCGTCGACGACGACTTTCTATGCGGCGTCATCTCAAGGCTCGATCCCGTGGATTTTTACTGGCACACGCTCTCCGTCCGTGAGAAGGGCCTTGCGTACTGCGGCGTTACGCTGATCCCGCCCAGCTCTCTCGGCGCGTTTATTGAAGCCATCAACGGTCTCCCCGGCCTGTCCGCGCTCAGGGAGCTGCTTGAAAAAGCGCAAGACGCGGACAAATGGGTCATTCACTACGGATTGTGAGCCGACCGGCGGGGCAGGGACCTCGCAAGCGGCGCAGCCGCCGGACGGGAGAAATTTCTCTCATCCGACGGCTGCGTTTTGTATTCCGTTTTCAGTCCCGTGCTCTCACTGCCTTGTGCGGTCGTAGGACACCACGATGCGGCGGTTCGGCTCCGTGCCGATGGAGAACGTGGAGATGTACGGCGTATCCTGAAGCGCGGTATGGATGACATGGCGCTCGTAGGCGTTCATCGGCTCGAGCGTCACATTGCGGCGGTACTTGACCACCTTGTCCGCGACCTTGCGGGCAAGCCGCTCAAGGCTCTCCTCACGCTTCTCGCGATAGTTTTCCGCGTCGATCTGAACGCGCACGCGCTTGCCGTCTCCGCTGCGGTTGACGGAATAGTTCGTCAGCTGCTGAACCGCGTCGAGCGTTTCGCCGCGCCGCCCGATCAGAGCGCCGAGCTTCTCGCCCTCAAGAATGACCTTATAGCGGTCCTTCTCCGCCTCATAGACGCGGACCTCCGCCGAGGCGTTCATATGTCCGAGCAGCCCCGTAAGGAACGTCCTGATCTGCTCGCTCTTCTCGTCATGGACCTCCTCCGAGGGGAGGGACGGCTCACGCGCGGGCTTCTCGGTCCGCTCGGGCTTTTTCTCGGCGTGTCTGCCTCCGCGCTCGGTCTTTTCCTTTTCCTTCTGCAAAACCTCGGGGCAGTAGCGCGGCCTGTCCGGACGAGGCTCGGGCTTTTTCTCCTGCCTGTCCGCGGACTCGGCGGGCTTCTTTTCCTGCTCCTCCGGAGCGCCGTCGTCATAGCTGACGCGGACGGTCGCGGGCGAACCGCCGAAGCCGAGAAATCCGCTCTTCGCCCGCTCAAGGATCTCGACGGACACGTCGTCGCGCTCCAGTCCAAGCTGGCTGAGGGCAAGGCGGATCGCCTCGTCCTCGGTCTTGCCCGTCATATCAATAAACTTTGTCATAAAGACAAGCTCCTTCTTTCGTTAAAGTTATTCGCCGTAGTGATCGGCGTTGAACGAACGGCCTCTGGCATAGGGGCGGTCACCGATTCTGCCGTTTTCGGTCGTGGCCGTCTTTGCCTTTTCCGCCTTAGCCGCCTTGGCCGCCTGTGCGTCTTTCTGCTTTTCCCTCAGCGTCTTTTTCTCCGCTTCCTTCTTTTGGACCGCGCGGCCTTCCTCCACGCGGCGCTTGCGGTCCTCCGTGATGCGCTTCGCGCGCTCCTCGTCCTCTTTTTCAAGGGCCTTCTTATAGTACCGATTGAGCGCCTTTTCCTGCACCAGCATCAAAATGCTGTTGGCGATCCAGTACACGCCGAGGGAGGCGGGCAGGGTGAAGCCGATCCACAGCGACATGAGCGGCATGAGCCACATCATCATGCGGGTCGAGCGCGCGGTCGGGTCGCTCGGATCGGAGGCGGAGGGGTTCGCGGCCATGGATACCTTGGACTGCCAGAAGCTCAGCAGACCGGAGATCACGGGGACCAGCAGAACGCCGATCACGCTCCATCCGCCCGTACCGATCTGCCCGATCACATTCTGGGGGATCTGCGTCAGGTCCATCCCGAGGAAGCTGAAATCCATGCTGATCCAGCCCTCGGGAAGCGCGACCCCAAGCTCCTGCACGGCCTTGACCAGATTGATCTGACCGTAGGGCTGAAGCTGCGTCAGCCCGTCCCTGACCACGGCGGCGCTGTCCTTCATCATGACGATATTGCTCATGTCAAAGCCGGTCTTGCTCACCTCGTCGATCAGGGTCTGCATCACGTCGTTGGTCAGAAGCATGAAGCGGGTGATCGGCTGGCGGATGATGGAATACAGCGCAATGAGGATCGGGAAGGGGAGGAAGCTCCACAGGCAGCCGCTCATGGGGTTCACGCCCTCCTCGGCGTAAAGCTTTTGCAGCTCCTCGTTCATCTTGACCTGGTTTCTTTTATACTCGTTCTGGATGGCCTTGATCTTCGGCTGGAAGCGGCTCATACGCATCATGCTCTTCTTGGACTTCATCTGGAACGGCAGCAGCACGAGCTTGACCACCAGCGTAAAGAGGATCAGCGCCCAGCCGTAGGACGTCGTCAGCTCATAGAGCGTACGCAGCAGCCATGCGAAGGGGATACAGATGTAGTATCCGATGGTTGAAAACATTATTTGTCCTCCGTGTTTTTTCTTCCGCGCCCCGGTTCAGGGCACGGGATCGTAAATTTTCCCTCCTCTGTAGAAGGGATGGCATCGCATAAGCCGTCTGACCGTCAGCCAGCCGCCCTTGAGCGCCCCGTATTTTTCAATCGCCTCCAGCGCGTACTGCGAGCAGGTCGGGATAAATCGGCAGCAGGGAGCGGAGAGGGGAGAGACATTCTTTCTGTAAAAGCGCACCAGCGCAAGCAGAAAAGCCTTCATGATCTTTTCTCTTTCAGTCCGAGCCTCGCGCACACGCCCGAAAACGCGCGCTCAAGCTCGCCGTATTTCGCGCCGACGGCCCGCGTGCGCGCCACGATCACCATGTCGAAGCCCTGCGCAAGGCCCGTCTGGTTAAGGCGGAAGATCTCGCGCAGCCTGCGGCGGACGCGGTTGCGCGTCACCGCGTTGCCAAGCTTCTTGCTCACCGTGACGCCGAGCCGGTTGTGCCCGTACCGGTTGGGGCGGACATATACGACAAGATACGGCGAAACGCCGGACCTGCCCTTTGCATAGATTCGGCGGAACTCATAATTTTCCTTTACCGTCACGCTGCGCTTCACACCATAACTCTCCTGTGTTTCGTTTACAGATTCGGACGAAAAATGTCAATTTTCCGAAATAGTCCCTAAGGGACGGCGATCATTCCATCGTCCGTCCCTGAGTTTCCTTTATGCGATGCGCCATTGGCTCCCTCAGTGGGTCAGACGGGCGCGGCCTCTTGCGCGGCGGCGGGCAAGAACCTTGCGGCCGTTGGCGGTGGACATTCTCTTGCGGAAGCCGTGTTCCTTGGAGCGCTGAAGCTTCTTGGGCTGATAGGTACGAGAAGTAGCCATTGCGTTACACCTCCTGAAAAGTTTTGCCGGCGGCCTCGGGGACCGCTCTTACTCGACGGCGGCGGAAAATATCCCGCCCCCGCAGCAGCTGTGATCCGCGCCGCATCTGCGCGACGCAGAGAATATTATACAGAATACGTCTTTTTCTGTCAAGCCACAAAATCTTGTGTTTCTTCTTCCGCTTTACCGCAATAAATCAGCCGCCGCAAAATTACATATTCTAAATATAAAATATCAGTTGCTTTTCTCTTTTTTTCTGGTATAATTAGATTGTGTTATTTTTGCCGTTTTCACCGTATGGCGGCTTTTCTATTTTCTCCCCCGAAAGGAGCGACTTTTTTGAACTCTGTTTCTGACGTATGGCAGGTCGTGCTGGAGCGGCTGCGTGCCGGCGGACTGGTCGAGACCGCCATTTCCACCTGGTTCGACGAGGTGGAGGCCGTCGCCGTCCGCGACCTGACGTTTTACCTGTGCTGTCCCAACGACTTTAAGCGGGGGACGATCGAATCCCTGTTCATCCCGAACCTCAAGGCGGCGCTGAAGGACATCTTCTCCGCCGACTTCGACGTTCGCCTTCTCTCCGCGGCGGAGAGGGACGCCTTCGGTCAGGAGAAGCCGAAAAAGCCGGCTTCTCTTCTCGAATCGGGCGAATTTACGTTCGACACCTTCGTCGTGGGCGACAGCAACAAGCTTGCCTACGCTGCGGCCCGCGCCGTGGCGGACGCGCCGGCGGAGCATTACAACCCTCTTTTTATCTACGGCGACTCGGGGCTTGGCAAAACGCACCTGATCTACGCCATCGCCCACGAGATCCGAAAGCGGAAGCCGAACATCAGGATCGTCTACATCAAGGGCGACGACTTCACGAACGAACTGATCGAGGCCATCCGCACCGGTAAAAACGTGGAATTCCGCAGCAAATACCGCGACGCGGACCTTCTTCTGATGGACGACGTGCAGTTCATCGCCGGGCGCAAGCAGACGCAGGAGGAGTTTTTTCACACCTTCAATACGCTCTACGAGTCCAAGCGTCAGATCGTCCTGACGTCCGACCGCTCGCCGCGCGAGATGCAGCAGCTTGAGGACCGGCTCCAGACCCGCTTCGAGTGGGGCCTTCTGGTGGACGTGCAGCCGCCGGACTTTGAAACGCGCGTGGCGATCGTGAAGAATAAGGCCGCCCAGTGGGGCAGCGTCATAGACGACGACATCGCCAAGTACATCGCCGAAAACGTGACGTCGAACGTCCGTCAGCTCGAAGGCACGATGAACAAGATCCTTGCCTACCGCGACCTGATCGGCAAGGAGATGGACGCGGAGAGCGCGAACCGCGCCGTGCGCGACATGATCCGCAAGTCGAACGAGTACATTCCGACCGCCGCCTCCATCATCAGCGAGGTGTCCCGCTTCTTCGGCATCGACGAGGCGGTCGTCAAGGGACCCTCGCGCAGCCGCGAGGCGGTCACCGCGCGTCAGGCGGCGATGTACCTCGTGCGGCGCATGACGAATCTCTCCACGCCGGACATAGGGCGCGAATTCGGCGGACGCGACCATACCACCGTCCTTCACGCGCTTGAGCAGGTGGAGTCCAAGCTTCAGTCCGACCCGGTTTTCGACCAGACGATCAAAGACATCACCATGAACATCAATTCCAAAAAATAGCCGCTTTTTCCCCGGGGTTCACATTTATTTTTCCACATGCTCTGTGGAAAAGCGCCGCTTTCCACATTTCCCCGGAAATGCGCTTTGTTTCCCCCAATTTCTTCCACACGCGGAACTTCTCTGTTTTCAACGGTTCCGCGCCTTTTTCCACAAGTTTCCGCCCCTACTACGAAAACGACTGAATAATCTATTCTTTTCTCAGAGAAAGGAGAAACCGACATGAAATTCTCCTGCGAAAAGCTTTTGCTGCAAAACGCTGTCGCAACCGCGTCCCGCGCGGTCGCCGCGAAAAGCTCGATCCCCGCGCTCGAGGGACTTCTTCTGCGCTGCGAGGACGGCGTTCTGACGGTTTCGGGCTACAATATGCAGACCGGCATACGCACCCGCTTCGCGGCGGAAGAATCCGAGCCGGGCGAGCTGGTCCTTTCGGCGCGGCTGTTCGGCGACATTATCCGCCGCATGCCGGACGACGTTATCAGCTTCTCCTCGGACGAAAAGCTGATGGTCCATCTCTCCTGCGGCGACGCGGACTTTGACATTCTCGCCCTCTCGCCCGATGACTTTCCGGAGCTTCCGGAGGTGGAGGAGAAATACTCCGTCTCCATTCCGGAAAGGACGCTCAAGGCCATGATCCAGCAGACCTCCTTCGCCGTGTCCTCCAACGAGGCGCGCCCCGTCCATATGGGCGAGCTTTTTGAGATCGACGGAACGGAGCTGACGGTTGTCGCGGTGGACGGCTTCCGTCTCGCTCTCCGCCGCGAGCAGCTTGAAAAAAGCGCGGGCGAGGCGTTTTCCTTTGTCGCTCCCGGCGCCGCGCTCAACGAGGTGGAGAAGATCTGCGAGGATATCGAGTCCTTCGCGGTCATCACGCTCGGCCAGCGGCACATTCTCTTCGAGCTTGGCGAGACGGAGCTGATCTGCCGCCGGCTCGAGGGGGAGTTCCTTGATTATAAGAACGCGATCCCCCGCCGCAACCCGATCTGCGTCACGATCGAGAGCAAGGCCATGCTGGAAAGCCTCGACCGCGTGAGCGTCGTGATCTCCGAAAAGCTGAAAAGCCCCGTGCGCTGCGTTTTTGAGGAAGACCGCGTCCTCCTCTCCGCGAAGACGCCGAACGGAGACGCGAAGGACGTCTGCCGTATTCACGGCAGCGGCGCGGGACTGGAGATCGGCTTCAATAACCGCTATCTGATGGAGGCGCTGCGCTACGCCCCGGCGGACCGCGTGAAGATGGAGCTGAACACGGGCATTTCTCCCGCCGTCATCATTCCGGACGAGGGGGAGGAGAGCTTCCTTTACATGGTCCTGCCCGTCCGTCTGAAAGCGCAGTGAGCGCGGCGCGTCCCCAAAAAAACGGATAAAGAATCTATGCTGAAAGAGCCGCGGTCCGGGCGGCGGAACGGATGAAATCATGATTACGATCCCGATCAAAAGCGAATATATCAAGTTACAGGATCTGCTCAAGCTTGCGGACCTTGTTTCCACCGGCGGGGAGGCCAAGCTTCGCATCGCCGCCGGAGAGGTGCTCGTCAACGGAGAGGTATGCACCATGCGCGGGAAGAAGCTCCGCCCAGGCGACGTTGCGTCGTTCGGCGGAAAAGAGCTGACGGTGCGCTATGCGTCTTAATGCCCTGACTCTGCGCAGCTTCAGGAATTACCGGGAGCAGAGGATCGAATTCGATCCCTGCACCAACGTGATCGTCGGCGAGAACGCGCAGGGGAAGACGAACCTGCTGGAGGCTGCGGCCTATCTCTCCTGCGCAAGGTCCCCGCGCACCCGTTCGGAAAAGGAGCTGATCCTCTTCGGCGCGGAGGACGCGAAGCTCACGGGAGAGATTTTTTCGCGCGGTCGCGACTTTACCGTCGAGATCGAGCTTTCCCGCACCAAGCGGCGTAGGCTGAGCGTAAATAAGGTCCCGTGCCGCCGCGCGGCGGAGCTTGCCGGCGTGCTGAACACGGTGTACTTCTGCCCGGACGATCTTCAGCTCATCCGGGACGGGGCCGCCGCGCGCCGCAGATTCATGGATCAGGCGCTTTCCCAGCTTCGGCCGCGCTACGACGCCGCGCTTACGGAGTACGGCCGGCTCTACGAGCATAAGACCCGCATCCTTCGCGACGCGCAGGAGTATCCCTCGCTGCTGGAAACGCTTCCGGACTTCAACCTCCGCATGGCGCAGTGCGGCGCCGTGATCGTGTATTACCGCGCGCGGTTCTGCGCGCTGCTTGCCGAGTACGCCGCCGGCGCACACCGCGAATGCTCCGGCGGACGGGAGGAGCTGGCGCTTTCCTACGAAACGGTGAAGACCGTTGAGGACCCGCTCGCGCCGCAGGAGGTCGTGTTTGAAGCCCTGATGCGCCACCAGAGGGAGCATTATCAGGCCGAGCTTGCCTCGCGTCTTTGTCTTTCCGGTCCGCATAAGGACGATATTTCCGTCTGCATCGGCGGAACGTCCGCCCGCGCCTATTCCTCGCAGGGGCAGACGCGCACGGCGGCGCTCTCCCTCAAGCTTGCCGAGCGGGACATTTTCCGCGAGCTGACCGGCTTCGCCCCCGTTTTGCTGCTCGACGACGTTTTGTCCGAGCTGGACCCGCGCCGGCAGGAATACGTTTTGAACCGCATCGCCGGCGGTCAGGTCTTCATCACCTGCTGCGAGGAGGACCGGCTCGGCTCCCTGCTGACGGGGAGGGTCTTTCATGTGAGGGACGGAAGCGCGGAGTAGCCGCGCGCCGTTCCGCAGCTCCGTCCCCCTGCGGGGCGGTTTGTAAAGGAGGCGCGCCATGTATCTGCATATCGGACGCAGCCAGATGATCGCCGAGCGTCACAT
Source organism: uncultured Oscillospiraceae bacterium (assembly GCA_934567115.1). Classification (GTDB taxonomy): domain Bacteria; phylum Bacillota; class Clostridia; order Oscillospirales; family Oscillospiraceae; genus Hominicoprocola. The sequence goes on along the minus strand of CAKTJA010000003.1, from coordinate 21,625 downwards.
CATCGGCGTGTTCGACCTTGAGATCACGTCTCAGTCGAAGATCACCCGCGCCTTTCTGGAGCGCGCGGAGAAGGAGGGGACCGTGGTCGAAGCGTGCGACGACCTTCCAAAGTCTTTTCTGGTCTGCGATCATCCCTATCACCCCCAGATCATCCGCCTGTCCGAGCTGAGCACCGCGACGCTGCAAAGGCGCGCCGGACGGGGAAAGGGGCTGTAAGCGTTTTTTTTCACCGCCGCAGTCCCGCCGAACGCGGAAGCGGGAGCTTCCGCCGCTTTAAGAATATGTTCAAGGTAAGAAGAATTGGGCCGGAGCAGGCTCTGACCCAGCTCTTCTTACCCTGTACCGAAAGGAGTACTTCATGTCTGACAACGAACTTCTGCAATCCACCGCCGTGGACGCCGACAACCAGTACAACGCTTCGGAGATCCAGGTCCTTGAAGGGCTGGAGGCCGTGCGCAAGCGTCCCGGCATGTATATCGGCTCCACCTCGACAAGCGGTCTTCATCATCTCGTCTATGAGATCGTGGACAACTCCATTGACGAGGCGCTTGCCGGGTACTGCACGGACATCACCGTGCAGATCAATCCCGACAACACCATCACCGTCGTCGACAACGGCCGGGGCATCCCCGTCGATATTCAGGCGCAGACCGGCCGTCCCGCGCTCGAGGTCGTCTTCACCGTTCTGCACGCCGGCGGAAAATTCGGCGGCGGGGGCTACAAGGTCTCCGGCGGTCTGCACGGCGTGGGCGCGAGCGTGGTCAACGCGCTTTCCGAATGGCTGACTGTGCAGGTCCACAAGGACGGGAAAATCCACGAGATGAAATTTTCCCGCGGTCATATCACGCAGGAGATGAAGATCATCGGCCCGACCGACCGCACGGGGACCACCGTCACCTTCAAGCCGGACCCGGAAATGTTCGAGGATACGGTCTACTCCTACGATACGCTCCACACCCGCATGCGCGAGGAGGCGTTTTTGAACGCCGGCCTTCGCATCCGCACCATCGACCTCCGCGAGGGACAGGAGCAGAGCGACGAGATGTGCTATGAGGGCGGCATCCGTGAGTTTGTCTCCTTCCTCAATAAGAGCAAGGACGCGCTCCACGCCGCCGTGATCTATATGAACGGCTCGAAGGACGACTCCTATGCCGAGGTCGCTCTTCAATATAATGACGGCTATCAGGAAAATATTCTTTCCTTCGCCAATAACGTCCACACGCCCGAGGGCGGCATGCACGAGACCGGCTTCAAGGCCGCGCTTACCCGCGTGCTCAACGCCTACGGGCTGAAGGTCGGCCTTATCAAGGAGGGGGACAAGGTCTCCGGCGAGGACTGCCGCGAGGGGCTTACCGCCGTGATCTCCGTGAAGCTGACGGAGGCCCAGTTCGAGGGGCAGACCAAGGCGAAGCTCGGCAACGCGTCCATACGTACGCTGGTCGATTCCATCGTTTCCGATAAGCTCATGCAGTTTCTCGACGAGAATCCCGCCGTCGCGCGCACCATTCTCGATAAGGCGATGATGGCGAACCGCGCGCGGGAGGCCGCGCGGAAAGCGCGCGAGTCGATCCGCCGCAAAAGCGCGCTGGGCGGGGCGGCTATGCCCGACAAGCTGCGCGACTGCAACGAGAACGATCCCGAGCTGACGGAGCTTTACATCGTCGAGGGCGACAGCGCGGGCGGCTCCGCGACGCAGGGGCGGGACAGCCGCTTTCAGGCGATCCTGCCGCTCTGGGGCAAGATGCTCAACGTGGAGAAGGTCCGCGCCGACAAGATCTACGGCAACGACAAGCTCCAGCCCGTCATCGTGGCCCTCGGCGCGGGACTGGGCGAGGACTTCGACGTCAATAAGCTCCGCTATCACAAGGTCATCATCATGGCGGATGCGGACGTTGACGGCTCCCATATCCGTACGCTGCTGCTGACCTTCTTCTTCCGCTACATGCGCCCGCTCATCGATCAGGGCTACGTTTACGCCGCCGTGCCGCCGCTCTTTAAGCTCACGCGCGGCAAAACGACGAAGCTCGCCTTTTCGGAGGACGAGCGCGACGCCTACTCCGCCGAGCTTCGCGGCGACAATCCGAACGCGAAGGTCGATATCTCGCGCTTCAAGGGCCTCGGCGAGATGAACCCGCACGAGCTGTGGGAGACGACGATGGACCCGACCACGCGCACGCTCAAGCGCATCACGCTTGAGGACGCCATCCTTGCCGACGAGACCTTCACCGTTCTCATGGGCGAGAAGGTCGAGCCGCGCCGTGAGTTTATCGAGCGGAACGCGCAGTACGCGGTCAATCTGGACTTTTAAGAGAGGAGGATCTGTAAAATGGCACATAAAAACGTTGACTACAAGCCCGAAGACATTCGCTTTCCCGATCAGAAGATCGTCACGAGCGAGCTTGTTCACGAGATGCGGTCCTCCTATATCGAATACGCGATGTCGGTCATCGTCGGGCGCGCCCTGCCCGACGTGCGCGACGGACTCAAGCCGGTCCACCGCCGCATTCTCTACGCCATGTATGAGGACGGCCTGACGAGCGACAAGCCCTTTAAGAAGTCGGCGACCTGCGTCGGCGACGTGCTGGGCCGCTATCATCCTCACGGCGACGCTTCGGTATACGACGCGCTCGTCCGCCTCGCGCAGGACTTTTCCATGCGCTACATGCTCGTTGACGGACACGGAAACTTCGGCTCCGTGGACGGCGACCCCCCGGCGGCCTACCGTTATACGGAGGCCCGCATGTCGAAGATCGCCAACGAGATGCTGCGCGATATCGACCGGGAGACCGTCGATTGGGACCCCAACTTCGACGAGAGCCGCAAGGAGCCGCGCGTGCTCCCCAGCCGCTTCCCGAATCTGCTGGTCAACGGCTCGTCCGGCATCGCCGTCGGCATGGCGACGAACATTCCGCCCCACAACCTGACGGAGGTCATCAACGCCTGCGTCTGCGTGCTCGACAATCCGGACGCGACGCTTTCCGAGCTGATGCAGCACGTCACCGGCCCCGATTTTCCGACGCGCGGCGTCATCATGGGCCGGGCGGGGATCCGCGCGGCCTACGCCACCGGACGTGGGAAGCTGATTCTCCGCGCCCGGACGGAGTTTGAGGAGTTCGGGAAGGACCGTGTGCGCATCATCGTCACGGAGCTTCCGTATCAGGTCAACAAGCGCATGCTGATCAAGAACATGGCCGATCAGGTCAACGAGAAGAAGCTTGACGGCATCTCCGACATCCGCGACGAGACGGACCGCAACGGCATGCGCATCGTCATTGAGATCAAGCGCGACGCGAACCCGCAGGTCGTTTTGAACCGCCTGTTCACGCAGACGCAGCTGCAAACCAGCTTCGCCATCAACATGCTCGCGCTGGTCGATAACCAGAAGCAGCCGAAGATCCTCTCCCTGCGCCACATTCTTGACGAGTACCTTGCCTTTCAGGAGCAGATCATCACCCGCCGCACGGAGTACGATCTGAAGAAGGCGCGCGAGCGCGAGCATCTTTTGCAGGGCCTTCTCATCGCGCAGGACAACATCGACGAGGTCATTCACATTATCCGCACCAGCTATGACGACGCGAAGGAGAAGCTGATGGCGCGCTTCAGCCTGTCGGAGATACAGGCGCAGGCGATCCTCGACATGCAGCTCAAGCGGCTTCAGGGGCTTGACCGCGAGAAGCTTCAGGCGGAGTATGACGAGCTGGAAAAGCGGATCGCGTATTTTATCGAGCTGCTCGGGAACGAGGAACTGCTCAAGAGCGTTTTGAAGCAGGAGCTGCTTGAGATCCGCGACAAGTTCGGCGACGAGCGGAAGACGGAGATTCAGGACGTCGAGGACGAGATCGACGTGGAAGACCTGATCGAGGAGGCGCAGTGCGTCTTTACCCTGACGCGCAACGGCTACATCAAGCGCACCGGCGTGAACGAGTATGCCGCTCAGGGCAAGGGCGGACAGGGCCGGAAGGGGATGACCACCCGCGAGGAGGACACGGTCGCGGATGTGTTTACCGCCTCCACGCACGACTACATTCTCTTTTTCACCGACACGGGGAAGGTCTACCGCAAGAAGGGCTATCAGATTCCGGAGAGCGGCAGGGCCGCCCGAGGGACCAATATCGTCAACATCATTCAGGTCGAGCCGGGCGAGCGCGTCCAGACCATGCTCCACTACCGCGAGAAGAGCGAGCGGGAGCTTTATCTGACCATGGTCACGCGGAACGGGACGGTCAAGCGCCTGCCGGTCGAGACGCTTAAAAACCTCCGCAGCAACGGCATCCGGGCGCTGAACCTTGACGAGGGCGACGAGCTTGTTTCCGTGCGCGAGACGGACGGGAATCAGCGCATTCTGATCGCCACGCACGACGGCATGGCCGTCTGCTTCGACGAGACGGACGTGCGCGCGATGGGGCGCACCGCCGTGGGCGTGCGCGGCATCCGCCTGCGCGAGGGGGATTACGTCGTCGGCGCGGCCCGCGCGCAGGAGGGCAAGCAGGTCCTGTCCATCACGGAGAACGGCTACGGAAAGAAGACCCCCGTGGAGGAGTACCGCATCACCAACCGAGGCGGGCTTGGCATCAAGAACTATATGGTCACGGAAAAGACCGGCGGCGTCGTGGGCGTCAAGGTCGTGGACGGCAGCGAGGATCTGCTGCTCGTCACGCGCGCGGGTATTCTGATCCGCACGCCGGTCGCCGACATCCGCACCACGGGCCGTGCCACGCAGGGCGTGATCGTCATGCGCTTTAAGGAGGACGGCGACGGGGTCATTTCCATGGCTCTGGCGGAGCATGAGGCCGCCCTTCCGGAGGACGGCGCGGCTGCCCCGGAAAGCGCCGGTCCTGTGGATAACGGCGAGGAATAAGAGCATGTAAAAAAGAAGTTGCGCCGGTTTTCTGCCGGCGCAGCTTCAATATGGCAGACAAATCCCGATTTTCCTGCTATACTGTGGATAGAGAAGGACGGCAGGACGGTTTTTCCTCCGCCACCGATCGGCGGAGACGGTCCGGCGGCGCACTCGCGGACCGGACCTGTCTCTGGAAGAGAGCCGCCGCGCGGGAGGAAGCGAACCTCTGCCCCTGTCGAAGAAACGGAGGGATCTGCGATGGATCGAAGAAGACCGACCGAAGGACCCGGCCTGCCGGACCGCGAGGGAAAACCGCCCTGTGACCGCGTCCGTGGAATGCGCTATCTTGCGGCGGCGCTCGTGCTGCTGACCGCCTCGGTGATCCTCGGCCTCATGGCGGTCCCGGGACGGGAACCGGCGGCAAAGTGGAAGCTCGTCGATTCCCGGGGAGAGACCGTCGCCCGAAATGCCGTCGATTTTATTGAGATCGAGGGCCTGAGCAGGGAGGAGGCCGACGAAATGCTCCGCATCTTCGGCTGGAGCGTGGAGCCCGCAGATCCGCCCCGCCTTTCCGACGGGGAGACGTTCTTCTCCTGCGTTCTCTGCGGCATGCTTGCGGCGGTCTGCGCGGGAAAGGCGGTCTCTCTGCTGTACCGGAGGGCGGCTTCGGGGTCGGAAGCGCGGGGTTCGGACGAACGCGGAAAGCGTCTTGCCGAGCTTCGCTCTCTTTACCGCGCGGGGCTTTTGAGCAGGGAGGAGTACAAAAAACGGAAAAAACGGCTGAAAGGGGACGAAACATGAAAATTTTGATCGGAATTTTGATGACAGCCGCCACCGGCGCGGCCGCGCTGCTCATCGGCCGTGGGATCGCGGGCTTTTTGGGCGGACAGGAGAAAAAGCGCTATTACGTCGACGAGGACCCGGACATTCAGACCAATATGCACGGACGTGCGGAGGAGTAGAGACGGCGGACGGAGCGTCGCCCGCTTCGGGCGGTGAGAAAGGGGAGAGACAGCCATGGATCTGCTGGTACTGGTCATCGGCATCATCATTGCCATCGGCAAATTTGCCGGTAAGAACGCGAAAACCGGACAGAGGAAGACCTCTGCAAACGCCGCTCCGCAGACGGCGGAAAGCGCCGCAGCGGAGAACCGGGCGCGCGCCGACTCTGCGGGGACCGGCGCGGAGGAGCATCGCCGCAGCATCGAGAAGCGGTGGGCGGAGGCCCGCCGCCGTCAGGAGGACGCCGTGCGGCTCCACGCCGCCAGCGTGGACAGCTGCGAGGGGCGGCTGGAGAGCCTGAAGGTGCTGTACGACGCGGGGATCCTTGACAGGGACGAATACGCGCAGAGGGTGGAGCGCGTGAAGGCGCTTCACTCGCACGGGCGGTCCTGACGGGGAACCGGCGAAAAAATTAGACCCGCCGCCGTGCGGATAGTACCGTGCGGCGCTGGGACACGGAAGACGGAGAAATATAAATGGAAACGAAAAAGCTGTACTATGACGATCCCTTTCTTTCGGAATTTGACGCGCTCGTCCTCTCGTGCGAGAAGGAGGAGAGCGGCTTTTCGGTCGTGCTGGACCGGACGGCCTTCTATCCCGAGGGAGGGGGACAGCCCTGCGACACGGGGACGCTCGGCGGCGCGCAGGTCCTTGAGGTCCGCGACAGGGCGGGCGTGATCGTGCATCGCTGTGGCGCGGCGCTCACGCCGGGCGATCGCGTGACCGGCAAGCTCGACTGGGCGCGCCGCTTCGACCACATGCAGCAGCACTCGGGGGAGCATATCTGCTCCGGACTGATCTGCGCGGCCCGGAGCTGCGACAACGTCGGCTTTCACATGGGCGCGGATATTGTGACCATTGATTTTAACGCCGACCTTTCGTGGGAGGAGCTTTTGGAGCTTGAGGCGGCGGCGAACCGGTACATTTACGAGGATCATCCCGTGGATATCCGCTTTTACCGGGGCGCGGAGCTGGACGCGCTCAGCTATCGCAGCAAAAAAGCGCTGGAGGGCGACGTGCGGATCGTCTCGTTTCCGGGGGCGGACCGCTGCGCCTGCTGCGGGACGCATGTTCTGCGCTCCGGGCAGGTCGGCGTCGTAAAATTTCTCTCCGTGCAGAAATTCCGGGAGGGCGTGCGCATCGAGCTTCTGTGCGGCGCTCGCGCCTACCGGTATCTGAGCGCGTCGTGGGAGCAGAACCGCCGCATCGCACAGGCGCTTTCGGCGAAGCCGACCGGAAGCGCGGAGGCGGTCGGGCGGCTTCAGGCCGAGCTTGCCGCGCTTCGGCAGCGCACGGCGAAGCTGGAGGAGACCGTGTTTGAAGGCGTTGCCGCGCGGTACGCACAGACGGGCGACGTGCTTCTTTTTGAGGAGGACATGAGCGCCGACAGTGTGCGCAGACTCTGCGACGCGGTGGCGAAGCGCTGCGGCGGGCGCTGCGCGGTGTTTTCCGGGGCAGACGGCGCGTGGAAATATGCGATGGGCTGTCACGGCGGGGACCTGCGGGAGCTGACAAAGGCGATGAACGCGGCGCTTTCCGGGCGCGGCGGCGGGAAAGCGGAGTTCGTACAGGGCAGCGTCGCATCGTCCCGCGCGGAGATCGAGCGCTTTTTCGCGCAGAGCGCCGAGGAGTGAGCCGCCGGATCAGACAATTTCCGCTGAAACGGCGCAAGGGGGCCGCGGTTTCCCCTGTGCGGAGCATTTCAAGAATGCCGAAGATGACGAAGACCGAGGACCGGAGCACAGCGCCCCGGTCCTCGTTTTTTTCCATACAGCTTGTGACCTCCGAACGCTTCAAAAATGATACCCCGCAATTTTAACGGCGGCGGGCGGCTTTTGCGACCGTTTTCGCCGGCGCATCAACGCGCGGTCCCGCCGTTTCGCATGCCGCGCCGGAGGGAGAAAAAACGAAATATTATCACGGGAATCGGTCAATTTATGCCGATAAAACCAAAAACCGCCTGAAACCGCTCGTATTTTTATCCATTTGCTCAGGTAATGGCAGCTATTGAAAAAAGAACGCTAAAAAATCGGAGAGGGACTTGCATTTTTTTGTCAAAGTATTTATAATTAAGGCTGAAATTTCGTTTTGCTGTCTGAAAATTATTTAGGCAACATGACGATAAAAAAGAAAGGGAGAAAATATGGAACAGCTCTTTAAGCTCAAGGCCAACGGCACGACCGCCCGTACAGAGATCGTTGCCGGTCTGACCACGTTCATGACGATGGCGTACATCATCGCCCTGAACCCCAACCTGCTCACCGGCTTCGCGGTGGGTACCCCGCTGTGGAACGGCGTTTTCATGGCGACCTGCATCGCCTCCGCCATCGGCACCGCCTGCATGGCCTTCCTGGCGAACAAGCCCTTCGTTATGGCTCCCGGCATGGGACTCAACAGCTTCTTTGCCGTCGTCGCGGGCAACATCGCCGCCATGACCGGCAAGACCTATGACAGCGCCTTCAACGCCGCGCTGAGCATCATCTTTATCGAGGGTATCGTTTTCCTGATCCTCTCCGTCCTCAACGTCCGCGACAAGATCGTTTCCGCCATTCCTCTCGGTGTGCGTCTGGGCATCGGCCCCGCCATCGGCCTGATGCTGATGAACATCGGTCTTGGCTCCAACGTCGGCATCTATGCCGAGGGCAACGGCTATTCCTCCCCGTTCTATGTCATGCGCGACTTCTTCGGCGCCATGACGCCCAGCGTCATCAAGGGCAACATGGGCGCGGAGTACACCCAGATGGTCCTCACGGTCGTGACCATGTTCGTCGGCCTGTTCATCATCATCCTGCTCGCCAAGAAGGGCATCAAGGCCGCCGTTATCCTCGGCATGCTGGCCGCCTCCGTGGTTTACTGGATCGGCTCGTTCACCGTGCTGGGCGTGAATCCCTTCGCCTCTCTGGAGAGCGCGTCCTTCGTGCCTCCTTTCGCCGACATGGTTTCCGTCACGCTCTTCAAGTTTGACTTCCAGGGTCTGCTTTCCGTCGGCTGGTTCACCGCCGTCACGCTGATCATCACCTTCTGCATGATCGACATGTTCGATACCATCGGCACCCTCGTCGGAACGGCCTCCCGTGCCGGCATGACCGACGCCGACGGCAACATGCCCAACATGAAGGAGGCTCTGCTCTCCGACGCGGTCGGCACAGTCGCCGGCGCCTGCTGCGGCACCTCCACCGTCACCACCTTCGTTGAGTCCGCCTCCGGTGTTGAGGCCGGCGGCCGCACCGGTCTGACCGCGCTCACCGCCGCGCTCATGTTCCTCGCCTGCATGTTCATCGCGCCGATCGCCGCCATCATTCCCGGCGCCGCGACCTCTTCCGCGCTGATCTATGTCGGCGTCCTGATGCTTCAGGGCCTCAAGAACGTGGACTTCGACGATATGGATCAGGTCGTTCCCGTGTTCCTGATGCTGCTTGCCATGCCCATCTCCGGCTCCATCGGCCACGGCATCGGCATTGCGATGATCTCCTACACCGTGATCAAGGTCTTCTCCGGCAAGGCCAAGGACGTGAGCGTGCTCACCTATGTGATCTCTCTCCTGTTCCTCGTGAAGTTCTTCGTTGTGGTGTAATTGATTCCGACAGACGAAAATGGCTCCTCTTATCGTAAGAGGAGCCATTTTTGATCCGCCCGTCCCCGAAAAGTGCAGAAACAGAGGGAAGCCGCAGACGTTGAGCAGCTTCCCTCTGTTTTTGTGTTGAACGATTCCGCCGCAGCGTTTTCCCGGTCCTTACCGGCGGCGCGCCGCCGGTGCTCAGCTTCCCGCTGAGATCTTATTCGTCCGGGACCGTTTCCTGAGAGGCGTAGGCGTCCTCCGCGTTCATCAGCGCCTGGATCAGAATGTTCCGCGCCGTCATAGTGTCGCCGCCGCCCTCGAGGATCGAGACGGCCTTGTCCGCCGCGTCCACCATGAGATGATAGAGGTTTTCGTATGTCATCAAATTTCTCCTTATGTATGACCGAGCCGCGCTGCGGAATCGCCCGGCAGCATACGGCAATATTTGGAGAGTAAGGGGGCCGTCCCGTTATGAGGGACGGTCCCATTGCTCGGTACAACGTTATTTCGGCGTATCAGAACGCGACTTTTTCCCGAAGATAATCCTTCACCGCGGAGATCGGCATGCGGACCTGCTCCATCGTGTCACGCTCGCGCACGGTGACGCAGTGGTCGGCGGGGGCGTTCTCATCGCCCACGGTCTCGAAGTCGAGGGTGATGCAGTACGGCGTGCCGATCTCGTCCTGACGGCGGTAGCGCTTTCCGATCGAGCCGGTCTCGTCGTAGTCCACCATAAAGTCCTTGGAAAGCTCGGCGTACAGCTCCTGCGCGGGACCGGAGAGAACGTCCTTCTTGCTCAACGGCAGGATCGCGGCCTTAAACGGCGCGAGCGCGGGGTGGAGGTGCAGAACGACGCGCACATCATCCTTGCCGTTCTTGTCCTGCCCGACGACCTGCTCGTCGTACGCGTCGCACAGAACGGCGAGCACGCTGCGCTCAACGCCGAGCGACGGCTCGATGACATAGGGGATGTATTCCACCATGTCCTTGCCCTCGCCCTCGCGATAGACAAGCTTTTCGCCGCTGGTGTTCTGGTGCTGGGTAAGGTCGTAATCCGTCCGGTCGGCCACGCCCCAAAGCTCGCCCCAGCCGAAGGGGAAGAGGAACTCGAAGTCGGTGGTCGCCTTGGAGTAGAAGCAAAGCTCCTCGGGATCGTGGTCGCGCAGACGAAGGCTCTCGTCGCGCAGACCGATGCTCAGCAGCCAGTTGTGGCAGAAGGTGCGCCAGAAGTTGAACCACTCCAGATCGGTGCCGGGCTTGCAGAAGAACTCAAGCTCCATCTGCTCAAACTCGCGCACGCGGAAGATGAAGTTGCCCGGGGTGATCTCGTTGCGGAAGGACTTGCCGATCTGACCGATGCCGAAGGGCAGCTTTTTGCGCGTCGTGCGCAGAACGTTGTTGAAGTTGACAAAGATGCCCTGCGCGGTCTCGGGGCGGAGGTAGACCGTGTTTTTCGCGTCCTCGGTCACGCCCTGGAAGGTCTTGAACATCAGGTTGAACTGACGGATATCGGTAAAGTTGTGCTTGCCGCAGGTGGGGCAGGGGATCGCATGCTCTTCAACGAAGTCCTTCATCTCCTGCTGAGAGAAAGCGTCGATCGGCTTGGGAAGGGCGAAGCCGGTCTGTGCGCACCAGTCCTCGATCACCTTGTCCGCGCGGAATCTCTCGTGGCACTCGCGGCAGTCCATCAGCGGGTCGGAAAAGCCACCGAGGTGACCGCTCGCCACCCAAGTCTGGGGATTCATCAGAATGGCGGCGTCAAGGCCGACGTTATAGGGGTTCTCCTGCACGAACTTTTTCCACCAGGCGTTCTTGATGTTCTTCTTCAGCTCCGCGCCGAGCGGACCGTAATCCCAGGTGTTGGCAAGTCCGCCGTAAATTTCGCTGCCGGGGAAGACAAAGCCCCGGCTTTTGCACAGAGCGACAATTTTTTCCATCGTCTTTTCGGTGTTTTTCATGGTCTGCGGCTCCTTATTGAAAAGTTTCGGGACAGTGCGGGTCAGACGCGGGCGGTCCCGCGCGCCGCTGCCCCGGCTCCGGGGTCTCTTTCGAAAGAAAGAAGACCCGCGTTCACGGTTGAAGGGGACGGGAGGCGCGTTCCTGCGGCCTCGCGTCCGCCCCGGCGGGCAGAGACGCAATAAAACGCCCTGAGCCGGGGATCGGCTCAGGGCGAACAAGCAGCTTGTCCGTGGTTCCACCTGAATTCGCGGCACGCGGCCGCGCACTTTATGCCCGATAACGGTGGGGGACCGGCGCGGCATTTCCGCCGCGCGGCTCAAAAGCGCCGCCCTTTCCTCCTTGTGAGGGACTTGCACCGACCGTCCCTTCTCTGCCGCACGGAATGAAAAAGCTTCTTTTTCACAGCCTGTTAACGCTCGTAGCATAGCATGAGCGGCCGCGATTGTCAAGCGGTTTACCGATAAAAATCCGTTCCGTCCTCAATCACCATGGGAAGGCCGTTGTGATAGACCGGAATGGTCTCGAATTTAAAGCGGCTCGCGCGGTGCTTCGCGTCGATTTTTTCGCGGATGTCCGGGTCGGCTTCGCCGCGGCGGATGTATTCGTTCACCGCATGATAGGAGAAGCCGAGGTTGTCCTCGTCGGTTTTGCCGGTAAGACCGTCGCTCGGCGGCTTGACGAGAAAGCGCTCGGGAACGTTCAGCGCCCTGCCGATGGCGATGACCTCCTCCGTCGTGTACATGCCGATGGGGGAGAAGGCGCCCGCGCTGTCGCCGTACACGGTGCAGTAGCCCACCCAGTCCTCCGAAAGGTTGGAGGTGTTGATCACAACGCCGCCGTCCACGCTCTGCGCGATGGCGTAAAGCGTCGCCATGCGGATGCGGGAGGGGAGGTTTACCGTCGTCTGACGGCTCGCCTTTATGCCGAGACGCGCCATTTCGGAGAGGATGCCGCCCGTGCCGCCGCTGATGTCGAAGGTGTGGTTTTGGATGCCGAGAAAATCGACGATCCCGTTGGAGTAGTCAATATCGGGTTGTACGCCGTCGGGCATCAGAACGCCGACGACGTTTTCGCGCCCGTAAGCCTCGACGCACAGCGCGGCGATCACGGAGCTGTCCTTTCCTCCGGAGATGCCGACGACGGCGGTCCTGCCGCCGCAGCGGCGCATCTGCTCGCGCATCCAGTCCAGAAGGCCGGGAAGCTGTTCTTCGGCGCGGAAGTTTTTAAGATCGTACATGGCGCATGCTCCTTTACAGGCAGTGATTTTCACCCATTGTACCGCACGGCGCGTAGAATTGCAAGAGCGTACACCCCGCGCTCCGCCTGACTTAAATATAAATGAGGTGTGATTCCCCGAAATTTCGCGCCTTCTTGCGGCGGACAGCGGAGTATGCTATAATCATCGCACCGCATATATTTCGATCCCGGCCCGCAGCCGACTTTTCCCTATTCCAGCAGCGCGCGCACGTCGCCCAGCGACAGCGACGGCTGGAGCGCGAGGCTCACGCCGAAGCCGATCAGCCGGGAAAGCTCCTCCACCTGCGCGTCGATGTCGCGAGTCGTGACCGTTACGCCGGCATGACCCCGCAGCGCCTCCGGGTCAAGCTCCGCCGCGCCAGCCTCCTCCAGCACGTCCGCCGCCAGCGTCGCAGCGTCCACCACGGTCGGCACGCCGACGGCGACGACCGGTACGCCGAGCGTTTCGCGCGTAAGCGCGCTGCGGCTGTTGCCAACGCCGCTGCCCGGCACGATCCCGGCGGTCGAAAGCTGCACGGTCGTACACACTCTGCCAAGCCGCTGTGCGCACAGCGCGTCCACGGCGATCACAACGTCCGGCCTGACCCGGCCGACCGCGCCGCGCACCAGCTCCGCCGCCTCCACGCCCGTGCGCCCCAGAACGCCCGGCGTGAGCACGCTCACTTCCGAAAGCGCCTCAAACAGAGCGTCCCCCTTCAGATGCCGGGTAACGAGAATGTGATCGGCGCTTTTCGGACCGATCGCGTCCGGGGTCATGGCGCGGTTGCCGAGGCAGACCGCCATTGCGCGCTTCGTCTCCGGGGGAAGAAGGGCGCGAAGCTCGTCGCCGAGCAGGGCCGCAGCCTTCGTAAGCTGCCGCTGCCGCTCATACAGCCCTCTGAGGTCGAGCGTGACATAGGTCCCGGCCGGCTTGCCGACCGCCCGCTCCGCCGCCCGGCTCTCCACGCGCACGGTCGTAACGGCGCAGCCCGCGCGCCTGCGCTCCGAGAGGGATAGTCCCTCGATCTCGCTTTTTTTTGCCGCCGCGCGCCAAAGCGCAGCGGCCTCCAGAGCCAGATCGGTCCGTCGTGCGTCCATATTGCTCCCCGCCTTCCACAAAATGTTGTATATTGTGCTCAGTATTCCCCCTAAATTTTGAAGCATGCAAATAAAGTGAAAAAGAACGGAAAAAATACTTGCAATTTTGAAAAAGATTTGCTAAAATGCTGTATTGCACGGTAGGATTTTATTGATCCTTTCGATTTCAAATCTCAACCGGAGGAGGTGTTTGGTTTGCCGAATATCAAGTCTGCCAAGAAGCGCGTTCAGATCGCCGAGGTGCGCCGGGAACGCAATAAGGCCGACAAGTCTGCACTGAAGACCGCACTCAAGAAGTTCGAGGCGGCTGCCGCCGAAGGCAATCGCACCGAGGCCGAGGGTGCTTACAAGGTCGCAGTGAAGATCGTTGACAAGTCCGCTGCAAAGGGACTGCTTCACAAGAACAATGCCGCTCATAAGAAGAGCGCCATGACTGTAAAGCTCAACAGTATTGGCTGATGCAAACCGAAAGGACCGTCCGGCAGGGCGGTCCTTTTTCTTATTAATGCCGTTTGATTGCAGGAGGAACACGATATGTCGAGCTTGTTTGATCCGCGCGACCCGCGCTGCAAATCCCCCTTCGGCGCCGTTGAGACTTGCGCCGCAGTTGATTTTTCGTTTTATCCCCGCCGGCACGAGATCGTCGGCTGCACGCTGCTTGCGCACATGGAATTTTCCGACCGGTGGGCGGAGACGGAGCTTCTGCCCACGACGGACGAGGCGGGCGAGCGCGTTTTTTCCGGGACGTTTTTCGCGCCCACCCAGCCGGAGCTGATCTGGTATCATTTCCGTCTGCGCTGGGCCGACGGCGGCGTGAGCTGCTACGGGAAGGGGGAGTTCCAAAGCTGGGACGCGGTCACGCCATGGCAGCTGACCGTTTACGACGCGCGGGCGAAGACGCCGGACTGGTTTGGCCGTGGCGTGAGCTACCAGATCTTTCCGGACCGCTTTTTCAGGGCGAAGAGGCGCGGCGCGGAGGGGCTTGTCGGTGGGCGGAGCCTGCATGAGCGCTGGGACGAAACGCCGCAGTACGGGCCGAACGAGCGCGGCGACTATTGCGAGGACTTTTTCGGCGGCGACCTTGAGGGGATCACGCGGAAGCTGGACTATCTTGCCTCGCTCCATGTGACGACGATCTACCTCAACCCGATCTTCGAGGCCGCGTCCAACCATCGCTATGATACGGCCGACTACACGAACATCGACCCGCTGCTCGGCGATGAGGGGGATTTCCGCACGCTGTGCGCGGAGGCGTCCAAGCGCGGGATCCGCGTGATGCTGGACGGCGTTTTCAACCACACCGGCGCGAGGAGCCGCTACTTCAACGCGGACGGCTTTTATCCGACGCGCGGCGCGGCGCAGGGGAGCGATTCGCCCTATTACCCGTGGTACAGCTTTCATCCCTTCCCGGATGATTACGACGCGTGGTGGGGCATCAAGAACCTTCCCGCGGTCAACGAGCTGGAAAAGAGTTATGTAAACTACATTGTGACCGGAAAGGACTCGGTGATCCGCCGCTGGCTGCGCGCGGGCGCGTCGGCGTGGCGGCTGGACGTTGCCGACGAGCTTCCGGACGAGTTCATTGCCGATATCCGGGGCGTGCTTGAGGAGGAGTTTCCGGACGCGTACCTGCTGGGCGAGGTCTGGGAGGACGGCACGAACAAGATTGCCTATTCCAAGCGCAGAAAATACCTTCTCGGCGGAGAGCTGCACGGCCTGATGAACTATCCCTTCCGCACGGCGCTGATGGCCTTCCTGAAGGGGGGAGGGGACGCGGCGTACTTCCGCGACGCGATGGAGACGATCCGCGAGAACTATCCCGCCCCCGCGTTTTACGGCGCGATGAACTTCCTTTCCACGCACGATACGCCGCGCCTGCTGACGATCCTCGGCGCGCGGGAGCCTGTGCCGCTGGATCGGGACGTGCGCGCCTCCTATCGGCTCGACGCGGAGGAGCATCGCCGGGGAATGGCGCTTCTGCGTCTGGCGGCGCTGGTGCTCTACGCCTTCCCCGGCTCACCGACGGTCTACTACGGCGACGAGGCCGGCATGGAGGGCTTCGAGGACCCCTTCAATCGCGGAACCTACCCCTGGGGCGGGGAGGACGCGTCGCTTGTGGAGTACTTCCGTACGCTGGGTGCGCTTCGTGCGGAGCGCGAATCCATGCAGAGCGGCACGATCGACTATCCGTACGCGTCGGGCCGGGTGCTTTGTCTGGCGCGCTGCGCCGATGAGGAGACGACGCTTGCCGCGATCAACGCCGGGGAAGAGCCGGTCGAGGTCGCGCTGCCGTGGGACGGTCCGATCGCGCGGGACGCGATCAGCGGACAGCAGTTCCTTGCGGAGGACGGCGCGCTGCACATTACACTTGGGCCGTACGACGGACTGCTGCTGACGGAATGATTTGAATACGGAACAGGGGAGTGTTTCACGTGAAACACTCCCCTGAGTTTTTTGACAAAGAAAATTTTGAACGAATGTGCGATGCACGTTGTCGGCGCGATTCGTCTCGGAAATAGGGAAGGGGGAGAAGCCAATGTCATTAAGTAAAGCCTCTTCTGGTGGAATGTCGTGAAAAACAGAAGCTTATTTTGTGTAAATCGTTGAAATAACTCCAAAATATACAAGCTAAGAACCGGGGCACTGCGCCCCGACTCTTAACCTAATGACATTGGTGGAGCGGTGCGGTGCTATCCCGTTAAACGTCTTCCGGCGGGGTGCTGTAAAAAACACGCTGTTGTTTTCTGCGGTGCTTTGTCGGAAGCTTTTTGGCTCGTAGTCACTGGGACGCTGCGTATCGCACGCTATTTAATAAGGTCAATTCTTCTCTTCCACTTTTTACCCCCTTTGCAGCTCGCACAACCGCTCACGAAAAATACGCCGCTGGTATCTGAAACTTTTTGGAAAGCGCTTAGCCCGATAATGCTCACTGAATGCCGCAGCGTTTGCCGCACTTTTTAGCTTAATATGATTAATAGGTAGGAGGAGCCGTCTCCTTGTCGGCAAATGCGTCTGCTTTGTGTGAAATGCCAAATACAGGCGCGGAATCGGGGACGGAGATTCGAGGACCGCTGTGGAAACGGTAAAACCGCCGACTGGGGGAGCGGACGGCCCAATGCCGTGCCGCACACAGCTTGCTTCGATGGCGGAATGGTTTTACGGTCGGGGGAGTGTTTCACGTGAAACACTCCCTTTTCACGCTTGCACATAAACGGGAAATGTTTCACGTGAAACAGTGCCGGGCGGCGAGCGCGGGGGAGAGGAATAAAATGCTTTGATTTTGTTCTTTCCGGTTGAAATCGGCGCGAATTGTGATATACTGAAAAAGACAGAATTTAGAGAAACGGAAAGCGGGGGCTGGTTGTTGGCGAAGGTAATTGCAATTGTGAACCAGAAGGGCGGCGTCGGAAAGACGACGACCTGTGTAAATCTGTGCGCCGCGCTTTGCGAGCGGGGGAAGCGGGTGCTGCTGAGCGACTTCGATCCGCAGGCCAACTCCACCTCCGGCATGGGCGTGGACAAGTCGGTTTCTCAGGGCGTGTACGACGTACTCATCAACGGCGCGGACGTGAAGGAAGCGGTGGTTTCCACGCGCTACGGGGACGTGCTGCCGTCTTCAAAGGCGCTTGCCGGCGCGGGGATCGAGATGATCGACCGCCCGGAGCGTGAATTTCAGCTCAAGCACGCGCTGGACAAGCTGGCGGACAGCTATGATTATATTGTGATCGACTGCCCGCCGTCGCTGGAGCTGCTGACGCTCAACGCGCTGTGCGCGGCGGATTCACTGCTGGTTCCCGTGCAGGGGGAGTACTACGCGCTTGAGGGGCTTTCCGACCTGATGAACACGGTGCGCATTGTGCGCCGCAGCCTGAACCCGAAGCTGGAGCTGGAGGGCGTGCTGCTGACCATGTTTGACGGGCGGACCAACCTTGCGCTTCAGGTCGCCGAGGAGGTCAAGCGCTATTTTCCCGGGAAGGTCTATTCGACGGTGATCCCGCGCAATGTGCGCCTCTCCGAGGCGCCCAGCCACGGAAAGCCGATCAATGCCTACGACCGAAGCTCGCGCGGCGCGGAGGCTTACGCCGCCTTTACCGACGAGCTTTTGAAGAAAAACGGCAAATAAAAAGGCGCGGAATGCGTATCGGCGCGGCTTCGCCGCTGCTTTCCGCACTGCTTTTTGCCGGCTGCGACCGGAACGATCCTGCGCCGGAGGAAGCGAGCGCGGCGCTGTATGTCAACCGGCGGCTCGGCTTTGCGATGGAGCTTCCGCTTGACCGGCTCGGTCAGATCGAAGTGGAAGAGAATTACGACGTTCCGCTGCAAGGCGGTTGGAGCCGCGTCACCGTGTGCCACAGGCAGACGCTTAACCGCGGGGGCTGTAGCGTTCTCTTTTTCATCGACGTTTATGAAGGGGACCGGAGCGCGGAAAACCCGCCGGTACAGGCGGGCGGCGGCATGGTTGTGCTGAAAGCGAACGACTGCACCTATCTGCCGCGCACTCCGAGCGACGTGCAGTTCTGCGCGGAGAATGAGGAGCTTACCCGGCCCTATCAGGCGCTCGGCGCCCGTCCGGGCGGGCTGGCGGGACGGTTCGGCGCGGTCTCATAGCGCGCGGACCGCAATTCCGCATTTTTTGAGGATACCCTTTACAGAAAGGAGCTTTTTCATGGCAAACGCCAATCGAGGACTTGGAAAGGGACTTGGCGCGCTGCTTGGCGCGGCCGCGCTGCAAACGGAGAGCGCCGAGAGCCTGTATCTCCCGATCTCGCAGGTGGAGAGCTGCGCCTCGCAGCCGCGCAAATATTTTGACGACGCGGCGCTTGCCGACCTTGCGGATTCCATTCGCGAGCACGGCGTGATCCAGCCGCTGACGGTGCGCCGTCTGGCCTCGGGTTACTACCAGATCATCGCGGGGGAGCGGCGCTGGCGCGCCGCGCGCATGGCGGGGCTGACGCAGGTGCCGGCCGTGGTGATCGAGGCGGACGACCGAAAGGCGATGGAGCTTGCGCTGATCGAGAATTTACAGCGCGAGGACCTTAACCCCGTCGAAGAGGCCGAGGGCTACCGCACGCTGGTCGAGACCTATCATATGACACAGGAGGACGCCGCCGCCACGGTGGGGAAGTCGCGTCCGGCGGTGGCCAACGCGCTGCGTCTGCTCGCGCTGGATGAGAGCGTGCTTGAGCAGCTCAGAAACGGTGGGCTGTCCGCGGGGCATGCCCGCGCGCTGCTGCCGCTTCCGGCGGACAAACAGCGGGAGGCGGGCCGCCTGATCGAGGCGCAGGCGCTGAGCGTCCGCCAGGCGGAGGCAATGGTCAAGCGCATGACGGACGCGAAAAAGGAAAGAGAGCCGAGCGTTGAGGAAGTGGCGCACCGCCTTCACGCGCAGATCGCCGAGGAGGAGCTGACCGAATCGCTCGGACGCGGCGTGAAGATCATACAGGGAAAAAAGAAGGGCAGGATCGAGCTGGATTATTACGATCTTGACGATCTGAACGATTTGCTTGACGCGCTCGGCGCTCTGCGGCGCCGGGAAAACGGAGGAACTGGAAAGTGACCGATTTTATTCATGAGGCCCCTCCGCCGGAGGGGGAGAAGCCGTCCGTACCGGAAAAGCCCGTGAACGAGAGAGAGAGGCAGAAAAGGGTCTACGTTTATATCGCGGTTTTGTTTACGGCGGCGTTTATCCTGATCCTGTGGTCGTTCCTGTCGACGCACCGCAGCAATCAGCAGGTGATCGACCAGCTGAAGGGGAGCACGAACCTGATGCAGTCCACGCTTGAGCGGAACGTCGAGCTGGAGGACGAGGTCAAGGCGCTTGAGGGCGAGGTCGACGAGCTGGAGAAAACGATTGCGGCTCAGTCGGACACGCTCGCGTCGTACGAGGAAGCGGCGGAGCGGAACGCCGCCGCGCTCCGCGCGATGGACTGGCTTGCTGAGATCGAGCGGGCGTACAGCGCCAAAAGCTACGAGCAGGCGAGGGAGAGCATCCGCGCCTTTGAGGACAGCGATCTTGCGCAATACCTGTCCGACGCGGCGCTTCACACCGACGCGTCCGGTGACGACGCGCCCTCTCCCGCCGAACGGTATGGGGAGATCGTGGCGAAGCTTTTCCCCAACGGGGTGGATTGACCCGCGTTTTCCGGAGTGGAAGCGGGCGGTATACGGTCCGCGGCGTGTTTCACGTGAAACATTTTGAAATTTGACAAACTTCTGAATCATGAGGTAATATGTTATGCTTGATATTCGCTTTATTCGAGAGAATCCGGAGCTGGTCCGGGAGAACATCAGGAAAAAGTTTCAGGACGAGAAGCTTCCCCTTGTGGATGAGGTGCTGGAGCTGGACGAGAAAAAGCGCGCCGCGATCACCGAGGCAAGCGAGCTGCGCGCCGCGAGGAACACCCTCTCCAAGCAGGTGGGCATGCTGATGGGACAGGCGAAGAAGGACCCGGGCAAGCTCGCCGAGGCGGAGGAGGTCAAGGCGCGGGTCAAGGCACAGGCGGAGCGCCTTGCGGAGCTGGAGCGGCTTGAGACGGAGTACGAGGAGAAGCTGCATCACCACATGCTTCAGATCCCGAACATCATCGATCCCAGCGTGCCCATCGGACCGGACGACACGCACAATGTGGAGGTACAGCGCTTCGGCGAGCCGAAAACGCCCGATTTCCCCATTCCGTATCATACGGAGATCATGGAGAGCTTCGACGGCGTGGACATGGACGCGGCGGGCCGCGTGTCCGGCGCGGGATTTTACTACCTGCTCGGCGATATCGCGCGGCTGCATGAGGGAGTGCTGGCCTACGCGCGCGATTTTATGATCGACAAGGGCTTTACGTTCTGCATCCCGCCGTTTATGATCCACGGGAACGTGGTCGAGGGCGTGATGAGCCAGACCGATATGGACGCCATGATGTACAAGATCGAGGGTGAGGACCTCTATCTCATCGGCACAAGCGAGCACTCCATGGTCGGGCGCTTTATCGGCGAGATCATTCCCGAGGAAAAGCTGCCCCAGACGCTGACCTCCTATTCGCCGTGCTTCCGCAAGGAAAAGGGCTCGCACGGCATTGAGGAGCGCGGCGTTTACCGCATCCATCAGTTTGAAAAGCAGGAGATGATCGTCGTCTGCCGTCCCGAGGACAGCATGAAATGGTATGAGCAGATGTGGCAGTGGAGCGTGGAGCTGTTCCGCTCGCTGGACATTCCCGTGCGTCAGCTCGAATGCTGCTCCGGCGACCTTGCCGATCTGAAGGTCAAGAGCTGCGATATCGAGGCGTGGTCGCCCCGCCAGCAGAAATACTTCGAGGTGTGCTCCTGCTCCAACCTTGGCGACGCACAGGCGCGCAGGCTCAAGATCCGCGTTAAGGGGGCGGACGGCAAGCTGTATCTGCCGCATACGCTGAACAATACCGTGGTCGCGCCGCCGCGCATGCTGATCGCGTTTTTGGAAAACAACCTTCAGGCGGACGGCAGCGTGCTGATCCCGAAGGCCCTCCAGCCCTACATGGGAGGGAAGGAGAAGCTGACGCCGAAGGAGAAGTAAGCGCAGCGGCCGAGTGGACACGGGACCGTTCGAAACGCGGCGAAGGAATGCGCGCGGGGAATCGTGAAAAGCGCTTGTGCCATTGAAGAAGGAAGCCTTTCGACCGGAGGGGAGCGCTGAGGGTCCGGCCTGAGATAGGACCCTCTCGGCGCATAGCTGCCCCCGCGTCTGCGCGGTGCGGATAGGCGGCGTTTGCCGAAGCGCCTTGCCAAGGGCGGGGGTTGAGGTGACCCGGCGGTCGGAGAAGCGTGGGCGTACGGCTCCCGTGAAGAGGGGAGCGGAGGCGAGAACGCGATCCGAACTGTAATATTTTGCGAGAATATTACGGAGCGTTTACGAAAGCCGCCGTGTCTGCGCGGGAAAAAGAGCGCTTTCGGTTTGCATGGA
>CAKTJA010000002.1 GCA_934567115.1 uncultured Oscillospiraceae bacterium | reverse complement strand
TGCCAGGTCTCGGGCTTCATGAGGTCCTTGCCGGTGATGTAGGCGATGTTCTGCTCGATCTCGGGCGTGTGGCGGTGACCGCCGCCGAGCGCGTAGGCGCAGAAATTATTCTCCGCCTCGGTGAGCAGCTTGTTGAGCGCGGGACGGCGGCCGGCACCGGTGTAGCCGCTCTTGGCGTCGATAACGATGGTGTTCTCCACAACGTGGCCCGCCTTGAGCATGGGCTGAAGGCCGAGCGTGGAGGCGGTGGGATAGCAGCCGGGGTTGGCGATGAGCTTTTTGCCCTTGGCAAGGTCGCGCATGACCTCGGGGATGCAGTACACGGCGTCGTGCGTCATCTTGGCGTCCGGGTGCTTCTGACCGTACCACTTTTCCCACACGTTCACGTCGCGGAAGCGGATGTCCGCGCCGATGTCGATGATGCGGGAGCCTTCGGCAAGAACGATCTCCGCCCACTTGGCCACGTCGCCGGAGGGGACCTGGATCATGACGACGTCGCTCTTCTTCGCGGTCTCGCGCACGTTCTCCTCAGTCAGGTCCATGATCGTCTGATCGTAGAAGCCGCGCAGGGCGGGGTGGTGGGTCGAGATCGCGTCGCCGACGCCATAGGTGTCGAGCACGTTGACGAGCTCACCCTCGGGATGATTGACCATCATGCGCAGCACTTCGCCGCAGACATAGCCGGTCGCACCGATAGCGGAATAATGAATCATGACAATGCCTCCTCAAAAATTTTGCGCGGTTTGCAAAAACGCTGTCGTGCTCCTGCAAACCGCATCACGATAGTGTTGAATTATTTGCAGTTATAGTATATAATTTTAATGCGACCTGCACAAGAAAATCATTCTTCTGTTAAACATTCCAAATTTGAATGCCGGGCGCGCGCCGCCCGTTTCACCGACCGAACGAAGGAGAAAACCGCATGATCCACAAGTACCTTGCCTATCTGAAAACCATAGAGACCGGAAGCATCACGCGCTCCGCCGCAGAGCTGGGCTATACCCAGTCCGCCGTCAGCCGCATGATCGCCGATTTGGAGGAGAGCTGGAACGTGACGCTGCTCACGCGGAACCGCTCCGGGATCGAGATCAGCTCGGAGGGGACGCAGCTGCTGCCCATCCTTCAGTCGATCGTCAAGGGGCAGGAGGAGCTGCGCTTTGCCGTCAGCGAGCTGCACGGCCTGCGGAGCGGACTGGTCCGCGTCGGCGCGTTCACGAGCATGGCGACCGGCTGGATGCCGCTGATGATCAAATCCTTCCATGAGAAATATCCGGACATCCGCTTCCAGATCTTCAACGGCGAATACAACCAGATTGCGACATGGCTGCGCAGGGGGCAGATCGACTGCGGCTTTCTGGCGCTGCCGTGCTCCAACGATTTTGAAACGACCTTCCTTCTGCGCGATTCGCTGACCGTCATTCTGCCGCCGAACCATCCGCTGCGCGACGCGCCGTGCTTCCCGGTCAGCCGCCTGTCGGACGAGGATTTCATCAGCCTGAAGGAGGAGCAGGACTACGAGATCAACCAGTTTCTTGAGCATCTCAGGCAGTCGCCGCGCATCAAGTTCGAGGTCAGCAGCGATTTTGCCATCCTCGCAATGGTCGAATGTGGCCTCGGGATTAGCGTCGTGCATGACCTGATCCTGCACCCCAACCGTCACGGCATCGTGAAAAAGCCGCTCGACCAGCCGTATTACCGGGATATCGGCATCGCCGTGAGCGCTTCGGCGCAGTCGTCCGCCATCACGCGGATGTTCTGCGAGCACGCCATCGACTGGGCGAAGGACACCAGCCCGGCGATCTCCCCTGCGGCGGAGGAGGGCGCGGCGGGGCAGAGCGCCGCCCGATAAGGAAATGAAGAGCCGACCGGGACGCGTACGGGAGGTACGCGCTCCGACCGGCTGCGGGGGCCGGGACGTTTCGTCCCAGCCCCCGATTTTCACGTTTTGGAAAGCTTTTTCAGCGATTTACACAGAATGAGCCGCGCTTACTTCGCGGTCAGCACGCTCATCGCGTCGTAGTGCAGCCCGTCGTCCGGGTAGTCCGGGATCA
This sequence comes from uncultured Oscillospiraceae bacterium, assembly GCA_934567115.1. Classification (GTDB taxonomy): domain Bacteria; phylum Bacillota; class Clostridia; order Oscillospirales; family Oscillospiraceae; genus Hominicoprocola. Next base: position 38,229 of record CAKTJA010000002.1, on the reverse strand, counting down.
TCCCCAGCCGCCAGACGGAGACGGAGCGCACGCCGAGCAGCTTGGCGCACGAGAGCTTCTGGGAAACGCTGCGCGCGTCCTCGTACCAGAGGAAGATGTTCTGCCCGCTCTCCGTCGTGTAGGTGCACCACGGGCTGCGCGCGGCGTCCGACCAGCCCATCACCGTATCGGGCTGCCTGAGCCGGCGAATGACGGTCTCCGGCAGGGGACGCGTGGGCTTTACGGCGGTAAGCAGTCCGCCGCCGTCCGTCTGCCATGCCATCGCGTCCATGCTGACGGCCAGCGCGAGCCGTCCCGGCTCCTCCATCTGCGCGGCGGCGGCACGGACCGCGTAGTAAACGGAGTGGAGCGGCGCACAGGCGTGGTTGCGGTAGTAGCGCGAGCCGAGGAAGCCGGTCAGATCGGTCGCGGCGTAGTCGTGCGCCATCAGGATCACCCGGTCGCACAGTGAGCCGAGCGCGGCGAAGTCGTAGCCGTCGAAGTACGCGCCGCTGAATACTGCGGGCATCACGGCTGCGTAGAGCGTTTTCCCCTCCGCATGGACGGCGGAGGAGAGCGCGGACAGGAAGGCGTTGAAGTTTTCGCGGTCCGAGGCGCGCAGCCCCTCGAAATCGACGGTCACGCCGCTGTACGGGTTGAAGCCGAGGTCGGGATATACGCGCGCAAGCTCGTCCATGATCGCCTTCACCGCGTCGGCGCGGGCCGTCTCATCGGCAAGCATCGCGCGCAGCGGGGAGCCGGACATGAACACGCACAGCTTCAGCCCCACGCCCGCCTCGCGCAGCGGCGGCACAACGTCGGCGTAGCCGGCGGGGAGGCAGAAGCCGCTCGAGCCGTCCTTTTCGGTGGAGAGCCTCGCGCCCTCCTCTGCGCTGTAGGTCATGTGGCTCCAGCCGAGGCTCACCTCGTCGAAGCGCTTGGCCTGCTCCAGCTGCGAATAGGAGGAAAGCGCGTAAAACGCGTGCGTCCATTCGGTGGGCGCGTTGTATTTTTCGTACACGCGCACAAGCATGGCGGCCGCCTGCTCGCGCGTCGCTTTGCCGTCCGGCTCGAAGGTCGTTTCCGTCACGCCCGACGTCATCCCGATCTCATAGGCGATGGCGATAAAGCCCCGGTCCTCCGTCACATCGGCAAACGGGAGCGCCGCGTCCGCGTCCGCCCGCGCCAGCTCGCCGAGGCCAAGCGCACGCACCAGCATCACAGCCATTTCGCCGCGCGTCACCGCGTCGCGCGGACGGAAGCTTCCGCCCGGGTCAAACACGCCGTTGCGCGCGGCGGTGTTGATGCTCTCCCGCGCCCAGGAATCGGCGATATCGACGGCGGCGTCCTCCTCTCCGGTCCCGGCGCTCTCCCAGCCGAGCATGCGCACCAGCACGGTGACGAACTGCTCGCGCGAGATCGTGTCCCCATAGCCGAACACGCCCTCGTCCACGCCGTTCATCAGGCCGTACTGCGCGGCCTTGTCCACGCTCTCCCGCGCCCAGGAATCGGCGGGAACGTCGCTGTATTCCGCGGCGAGCGCCGTCGTACACATGCACAGGGCGAGCAGTGCGGTCAGTAGGATCTTTTTCATGGCGGACCTCCAAACGATAAATTTTCGACAATATTCTACACGATGCGCCGCCGTTTTGCAAGCGTCCGCCGCGTCCGCCGGACGCGTATGGCTTGACAAGCGGCGGGAAACGACGTAGAATATTTCTCTATAAGCTCATTTTGCCGGCGCGCGGGGGACGGCCCCCGGCCCGGCGTCGGAAATAAAGAGGAGAGGAACGCAATGGCACAGGAGAAAAAGGTCGAGCAGATCACCAATATGGAGGAAAATTTCGCGCAGTGGTATACCGATATCTGCCGCAAGGCGGAGCTGGTCGAGTATTCCAGTGTCAAGGGCTTCATTATCCTTCGGCCCTACGGCTACGCGATTTGGGAGAACATTCAGCGCATCATGGACGGCGAGTTCAAAAAGACCGGTCATGTCAACGTGGCGATGCCCGTTCTGATCCCCGAGAGCCTTTTGAAAAAAGAGGGCGAGCTGGTCAACGGCTTTGCGCCCGAGGTGGCGTGGGTGACGATGGGCGGCAGCGAGAAGCTTGAGGAGCGGCTTGCCTTCCGCCCCACCTCCGAGACGATGTTCTGCGACCACTGGCACAACGTGCTGCAAAGCTACCGCCAGCTCCCGATGCTTTACAACCAGTGGTGCTCCGTCATCCGCTGGGAGAAGACCACGCGCCCCTTCCTGCGCAGCCGCGAATTCTGGTGGCAGGAGGGTCACACCATTCATGAGACCGCTGAGGAGGCCATGGAGGAGACGGAGCGGCAGCTCAACTGCTACGCGGACTTCTGCGAGAACACGCTTGCCATGCCGGTCGTGCGCGGACGCAAGACCGATAAGGAGAAGTTCGCCGGCGCGGAGGCGACCTACACCATCGAGTGCATGATGAAGGACCGCAAGGCGCTCCAGAGCGGGACGAGCCATTATTTCGGCGACAAGTTCTCCCGCGCCTACGACGTGACCTTTGCGGGGCGGGACAATAAGCTTCAGTATCCGTTCCAGACGTCGTGGGGCGCGTCGACCCGGCTGATCGGCGGCATGATAATGACGCACAGCGACAACAACGGCCTTGTGCTGCCGCCGCGCATCGCGCCCGTGCAGGCGGTGGTCATTCCCATCGCCGCGCACAAGAAGCCCGAGGTGGCCGACGCCGCCCGGGACATTATGGCCCGTCTGCTCAAGGCGGACGTGCGCGCGAAGCTGGACGACAGCGACCAGTCCATGGGCTGGAAGTGCGCCGAGTACGAAATGCGCGGCGTGCCGCTGCGCATCGAGATCGGCCCGCGCGACCTTGAGCAGGGACAGTGCTGCGCCGTCCGCCGCGACAACGGCGAGAAGGTCTTCGTCGCGCTCGACTCGCTTGAGCAGTCCGTGCAGGAGCTGCTCGACGCGATCCATGACAGTATGCTCGCGAGCGCCCGGAGGAATCTTGAGGACAACACCTTCGACCTGAGCACTTGGGAGGAGGTCCGCGAAATGGCCTCCGGACGCGGCGGCTTCGCGCGCACCAAGTGGTGCGGGAGTCTGGAGTGCGAGCTTGGCATGAAGGAGAAGGCCGGCGTATCCTCCCGCTGCATGCCGCTGCGCCAGTCCGGCACCGTCGGGAAGTGCGTGTTCTGCGGCAAGGAGGCGGCGACCGACATCTACTGGGGCGTGGCCTACTGATAAAACCGCCGACCGCCGGCGCGGGGCGGAGGAGACCGCCGGTCTCTTCCGCTCCGCTTTTTCATACGACCGCCCCGGCAGGGCGGCAGAATCCGACACGGAGGGGATGATCCGTTGATCTATCTTGACAACGCGGCGACCACGCTGCAAAAGCCGCCGCAGGTCGTTGAGGCGGTGGTCCGCGCGATGGGCAGCATGGGGAACAGCGCGCGGGGAACGCACGACGGCGCGCTGACCGCCTCGCGCGCGATCTACGATGCGCGGTGCAGGGCGGCGGCCCTTTTCGGCTGTCCGAGAAGCGACCACGTCGTTTTCACCTGCAACTCGACCGAGGCGCTGAATATGGCGATCTGCGGTCTGCTGCGTGAGGGGGACCATGTGATCTCCACCGATCTGGAGCATAACTCCGTGCTGCGCCCGCTCTATCGGATGCGGGACGAGCGCGGCGTTTCGCTCAGTTTTGTTCCGGCGGACCGGCGCGGCGTCATCGACTATGCGGCGTTTGAGCGTCTGCTCCGTCCCGACACGCGCGCGGTCGTCTGCACGCACGCGTCGAACCTTACGGGCAACGCCGTGGACCTGACCCGCGTGGGCGAATTTGCGCACAGGCACGGTCTGCTTTTCATTGCCGACGTTTCGCAGAGCGCGGGCGTGCTGCCCATCGACATGGAAAAAATGCACATCGACGCGCTCTGCTTTACCGGGCACAAGTCGCTGATGGGTCCGCAGGGGACCGGCGGGCTGTGTCTGCGCGGGGATCCGGAGCTTCGCGCGTGGAAGGTCGGCGGCACCGGGGTGCAGACCTATTCCGAGACGCAGCCGCCGCAGCTTCCGACGCGGCTTGAAGCGGGGACCCTTAACGGTCACGGCATCGCGGGTCTCGGCGCGGCGCTGGAGTTCATCGAATCGGTCGGCGTGGAGGCGGTCCATGCCCATGAGACCGCGCTTATGCGCCGCTTTTACGAGGGCGTGCGGCGGCTGGAAAACGTCAGGGTCTACGGCGATTTCGACAGCGAGAGAACGGCGGTCGTCGCGCTGAACATCGACGGATGCGACTCGGGCGAGGTCGCGGACGCGCTTGCGCAGGACTACGGCATCGCCGTCCGCCCGGGGGCGCACTGCGCCCCGCGCATGCACCGCGCGCTGGGGACGGAGGAGCAGGGCGCGGTCCGCTTCAGCTTTGGATGGTACAACACGGAGGAGGACGCGGACGCGGCGGTCCGCGCGGTGGAGGAGCTGGCAAAATGAGGGAGAAGGAAAGCTGTCTGGTCGTCACCTTTCACACGACGGCCGCCGCCATTGCGATGGAGCGGCTTTGCACGGCGCGCGGGCTGGAGGGGCGGCTGATCCCGGTCCCCCGCTGTCTGACCGCCGACTGCGGCATGGCGTGGCGCGCGGACCGCGCCGACCGTCCGGCGCTGGAAAAGCTTGCGGCTGACGAGGCGCTGGAGGTCGAGGGCTTTTACGAGCTGACGCTCTGACCGGTTGAAAAGACTTTTTGCCGCCGTGCTATCGGAATTTCCGATGATATTCGACATTTTTTCGGATAAAACCGCTTGTCATTTTTTCTCCCGCGCCATATACTGGAAGTCGATAACATCTGCGATTTACCATGGGTATCCTTATTCGCAGAATAACGCGAAAAAAGATGGGAGAGTTGAGAAAATGAAAAAGATCCATTGGAGCGTCATCCTTGCCGGCGTCGCGGTGGGCCTTGCGGCGCTGATCCTTTCGCTGCTGGGGAACCCCGCGAACATGGGCTTCTGCATCGCCTGCTTCCTGCGCGACATTTCCGGCGCCTGCGGTCTGCACAGCGCCGCGAAGGTGCAGTACGTCCGTCCGGAGATCATCGGCCTTGTGCTCGGCGCGTTCATCATGTCCGTTGCGGGAAAAGAGTTTAAGGCGCGTGCCGGCTCGTCTCCCGCCGTCCGCTTCGTGCTTGGCGCTTTTGTCGTGATCGGCGCGCTGGCCTTCCTCGGCTGCCCGCTGCGCATGGTGCTGCGTCTGGGCGGAGGCGACCTGAACGCGCTCGTCGGCCTTGCGGGCTTTTTCATCGGCATTCTGATCGGCGTGGCCTGCCTCAAGCGCGGCTTCACGCTCAAGCGTTCGTACGAAGCGCCGAAGGCGGAGGGCGCGGTGCTGCCGAGCGTGATGGCGGCGTTGCTGATCCTTGTGCTCACGGTCCCCGCGATCTTCAAGTTTTCCGAGGCCGGCCCCGGCTCGATGCACGCGCCGTTTTTCGCTGCGCTCGCCGTCGCGCTGGTCGTGGGCGCTCTGGCGCAGAAGAGCCGCCTGTGCATGGTCGGCGGACTGCGCGACGCCGTGATGCTCAAGGATTTCCACCTGCTCTACGGCTTCGCCGCGATCTTTGCCGTCACGCTTGTGGGCAACCTTGTGATGAATAAGTTCAATCTCGGCTTTGCGCTTCAGCCCGTCGCGCACAGCGCGCATCTGTGGAACCTGCTGGGCATGGTGCTCGTCGGCTGGGGCAGCGTGCTCCTCGGCGGCTGCCCGCTGCGTCAGCTCATTCTTGCCGCGCAGGGCAACGGCGACAGCGCCGTGACGGTGTTCGGCATGATCGTCGGCGCCGCGTTTGCGCACAACTTCGGCCTTGCCGGGAACCCGGACTCCAAGAGCGAGGCAGGCGAGCTGATCGTCGGCGGGATCTCCACGGCGGGCAAGGTCGCCGTCATCGTGGGACTTGCCGTGATGCTGGTCATCGCGCTGTGGAACATGCCGAAGAAGGAGGAGGCTGCGAAATGATCGACGCAAGAGGATATTCCTGCCCCATGCCGGTGGTCATGGTGCAGAACGAGATCAAGCGGAGCGCGCCCGATACGCTTGAGGTGCTGGTGGACAATCAGACCTGCGTGGAGAACGTGACCCGCTTCGGCGAGAATCAGGGCTACCGCGTCACCTGCACAAGCGAGGGCGAGGACTTCCGCCTGACGCTGAGAAAGTAAGGGCGCGTCCGGCCCGGGATGCGCGGAAAAGAATATTGATTGTCACATCGGCATAAAAGGACGGCGCTGCCAAATGGCAGCGCCGTCCTCAGCGTGTCGAAAAGGCTTTCGACACGCTGAGCAGGTTTCCAGAACTTTAAAGAAGTTCTGGAAACCGTTGATTTCAATAGCGCAGGACACCCCTCTTGGGTTTCCCGTGCACACTCTTCCTTACCGTTAAGGGGAGTCTGCCGCTTTATCGACAGTTTCAGGGCGGCGCTGCTTAAAGCAGCGCCGTCCTTTCGTTTATACAGTCGTCCCGCGCGGTGAGCAGGAGGGCTAATTCATCGTCCCGGCGCGAAGCTCGAACAGCTCCTGCACGCGCTCCATGAGCGCCGGGTGGCGTTCGAGCGCGGGATCGAGCCGCAGCAGCGCGTCCGCTTCGCTCTGCGCCTCGCGCAGCAGCGCCATGTCGCACACAAGGTCCGCCACGCGCAGCGTCGGAAGACCGTGCTGGCGGGAGCCGAAGAAGTCACCCGGCCCGCGCAGTCTGAGGTCCTCCTCCGCAAGCGCGAAGCCGCTCTGTGTGCGGCACATCGCGTTCAGCCGCGCGCGGTTCTCCTCGCCGCGATGGTCGGAAACCAGAATGCAGTACGACTGCCACGCGCCGCGCCCGACGCGTCCGCGCAGCTGGTGCAGCTGGGAGAGGCCGAAGCACTCCGCGTTTTCAACGAGCATCACCGCCGCGTTCGGCACGTCCACGCCGACCTCGATCACCGTCGTGGAGACCAGCACCTCGATCTCACCGGCGGCGAAGGCGCGCATGACCGCCTCCTTCTCCTTCGGCTTCATCCGTCCGTGAAGACAGCGGACCGTGCGCTGCGGGAACACGTCCTTTTGCAGCGCCTCCGCGTAGGCGGTCACGGCCTTGCGCTCGTCGGGCGCTTCGCCGTCCTCCTCCACCATCGGGCAGACGATATAGGCCTGCCTTCCCTCGGCAAGCAGCTTTTCGATAAACGCGTAGATCCGCGCATGATAGCTTGAGGGAACGGAGAAGGTCTCCACGCTCCGTCGCCCGGGCGGAAGCTCGTCGATCACCGATACGTCGAGATCGCCGTAGATCATCAGCGCAAGCGTGCGCGGGATCGGCGTGGCGGACATGACCAGAAGGTGCGGATTTTCGCCCTTCGCGCCCAGCGCCGAGCGCTGGTCCACGCCGAAGCGGTGCTGCTCGTCGGTGACGACGAGGCCGAGCGAGCGGTAGACCACGTCCGGAGAGAGCAGCGCGTGCGTGCCGATCACAAGGTCAAGCCCGCCGAGCGCAAGCTGCTCAAGGAGCCGCCGCCGCTCCGCCGCCTTCGTCGAGGCCGTCAGCAGCGCACAACGGACGCCGAGCGGCTCCAGCAGGGGGGCGAGCGTGCGCAGGTGCTGCTCGGCAAGGATCTCCGTGGGGGCCATCATCGCGGACTGGAGGCCGTTTTTTGCCGCGAAGAAGATCGCGGCGGCGGCGACCATCGTCTTGCCGCTGCCCACGTCGCCCTGACACAGGCGGTTCATCGGCCGCCGTGCGCACAGGTCGCGGAGGACGTCCTCCACCGCGCGGCGCTGCGCGCCCGTAAGCGAGAACGGAAGCGCCGCGTAAAAAGGAGCCATATCGACCGCCCGGCAGGACGGTCCGCTTACCGCCGCCCGGCGGCTGCGGAGCAGCCGAAGCCCCAGCGTCAGAAGATAAAGCTCCTCAAAGGCGAGCCGCCGCCGCGCCGCCGCGAGAGCCGCATCGTCGGCGGGAAAGTGGATGCTTTCATAGGCCGACCGCACGGGGCACAGCCCGTGCCGCGCAAGAAGCTCGGGCGGCAGACGTTCCGGAATGCGGTCCGCCGCCTCGTCCAGCCCCTGACGAACGGCGCGGCGGAGAAGTCCCTGTCCCACGCCCGCCGTCAGCGGATAGACCGGCACGATGCGGCCCGTGACCTCCCGCGCGCCCTCGCGCTCGAAGGCGGGGTTGGTCATTCGCCGGCGCTGCGGCGTTCCCTCGGCCTTGCCGTAGAAAATGAAGCTCTCTCCCACGCGAAAGCTGTTTTTCAGGTAGGACTGGTTGAAATACGTCAGCTCCAGTATCGCGCTCTCGTCCGCCGCGCGGAACCGGACCAGCTCCAGTCCCCTGCGGATACGGGAGAGCGTGGGCGCGGAGGCGACCACCGCCGAGACGCAGGCGGTCTCCCCGTCGGCAAGCTCGGCGATGCGGCGCACGGCGCGCCGGTCCTCGTAGGAGCGGGGGAAATAGGACAGCAGCTCCCCAAGATTGGAAATGCCCAGCTTTGCAAGGCTTTTTGCGCGCGCCTCCCCGACGCCTTTTACATAGCGCACATCGGTGCTAAGCTCCGCCACGGCGCACTCCTCCTTCCTGATGCGGTCACGGTTTGCGGCTTCGGTTTCCGGAAAAGCAAAGACCCGGGACGAGGCCGCCTGAAAGGCCGCTTCATCCCGGGCCGGGTCTCGCCTTAGAACTCCGCGCTGCCGACCGTGCGGGGGTGCAGCTCCACATCGCGGATGTTGCTCACGCCCGTCAGATACATGACCATACGCTCGAAGCCGAGGCCGAAGCCAGCGTGACGGCAGGAGCCGTACCGCCGCAGATCGCAGTACCACCAGTAGTCTTCGGGGTTCATGCCAAGCTCGCGGATGCGGCTTTCAAGGACCTCAAGCCTCTCTTCGCGCTGGCTGCCGCCGATGATCTCGCCGATGCCGGGCACGAGGCAGTCCACGGCGGCGACGGTCTTCCCGTCGTCGTTGAGCCGCATGTAGAACGCCTTGATCTCCTTGGGATAGTCGGTGACGAAGACCGGGCGCTTGAAGAGCTGCTCGGTAAGGTAGCGCTCGTGCTCGGTCTGAAGGTCCGTGCCCCACTCGACCTTGTAGTCAAATTTGTCGTTGTGCTTTTTAAGAAGCTCCACCGCCTCGGTGTAGCTGATGCGCTCGAACTCGCTGGAGGCGACGTGCTCCAGCCGCTCCAGCAGACCCTTGTCCACAAAGCTGTTGAAGAACGCGAGGTCGTCCGGGCAGCGCTCCATCACGCGGCGGATGATGTGCTTGATCATGGCCTCCGCGATCTCCATGTCGCCGTCGAGGTCGCAGAACGCCATCTCAGGTTCAATCATCCAGAACTCGGCCGCGTGGCGCGCCGTGTTGGAATTTTCCGCGCGGAACGTGGGGCCGAAGGTGTAAACATCGCCAAAGGCGAGCGCGAAATTCTCCGCGTTGAGCTGACCGGAAACGGTCAGGCTCGTCTTCTTGCCGAAGAAGTCCTTGGAATAATCGATCCTGCCGTCCTCTGTTCTGGGCGGGTTCTCCAGGTCGAGCGTCGTGACCTGGAACATCTCTCCCGCGCCCTCGCAGTCGCTGCCGGTGATGATGGGCGTGTTGACGTACACGAAGCCGCGGCTCTGGAAAAATTCATGAATGGCGTAGGCGGCGGCGGAGCGCACGCGGAACGTCGCGTTGAAAAGATTCGTGCGCGGGCGCAGATGCTGTATCGTGCGCAGAAATTCCACGCTGTGGCGCTTCTTCTGAAGCGGGTAGTCCGGCGTGGACGCGCCCTCGACCGCGATCTCGTCGGCGCGAAGCTCCAGCGGCTGCTTGGCCTCCGGCGTGAGGACGACCGTGCCGCTCACGATCAGGGCCGCGCCGACGTTCTGCGAAGCGATCTCCTTATAATTGGCAAGCGAATTCGCGTCCATCACGACCTGAAGGCTGCGGAAGCAGGAGCCGTCGTTAAGCTCGATAAAGCCGAAGGTCTTCATATCGCGGATGGTTTTGACCCAGCCGCCGACGGTCACGCGTTCGCCGCCATAGCGCTCCGCGTCGGCGTAGACCGCCGCGATTTTTGTAAAGTCCATCATGTTAAATCACCCGTATTCCAAAAATTTTATAAAAACGTGCTGTCAAAGCCGCAGGGCATCAGCGCGCGCAGCGGCATTTTTTTCGCTTCCCGCGCGCGGTTGAGGCAGATGACCTCCATATCCGGGGAAAACTCATAGAGAAACTGGCGGCACGCGCCGCAGGGATAGCAGAAGTCCTCGCTGTTGCCGGCGATCACGATGCGGCGGAAGTCTCTGTGTCCCTCGCTGACCGCCTTGACGGCGGCGGTGCGCTCGGCGCAGATGGTCATTCCGAAGCTGGAATTTTCGATGTTGCAGCCGGTGAACACCGTGCCGTCCGCGCACTCCAGCGCCGCGCCGACCGGAAAATGCGAGTAGGGGATATACGCGCGGTCAAGCATCTCGACCGCCTTTTGCATCAGCTCCCGTTCGCTCATGGCATGTCCTCCTCACCAGTCCGTGCCGAGGTCGGGACGGACGGAGACGTCCATGATATCCTCGGCCTTATAGAATTGCAGATAACGGCTGCGCGAGTGGCGCAGCGTCGTGCCGTCCGGGTGCAGCCTGTCGCAGATCACGGCGGAGATGTCCGGCTTGATGAAGCTGAACGAGTTGACGCCGACGCTTGCGAAAATGCGGAAGCCCTGACTTTGGAGATAGCGGAAGCGCTCGCCGGTCTTGTGCCAGTCGTCGCCGTCCGGCCGTCCGCCGTGCGGGTAGAAGAGCACGTTTGTCGGGCCGACCAGACTGCCGACCTCGTCCGCCCAGCGCTCGGTATCGTTGATGATCGTCTGGAGAGGCTTGTCCGCAAGGCGGATGTGGCCCCAAGTGTGGCTGCCGAAGGTCCAGCCCGTCTCCTTCAGCCGTGCGATCACGGGCTTGACCGCCTCGATCTCGGCGGCGCGGTTGGCCTCGAAGGCGGGACGCTCGGGACTGTCCTTGGCGACGTCGCGGTCATCCTGCGTGCGGTAGCCGAGGATGCCGCAGTAGCCGGTGAGCGAGTAGATCGCCTTCGCGCCGTTGAGCGAGAAGTCGGGGTGCTCGTAAACGAACTCGTCGAGCATCGTGGTCGCGTCGCCCTCCTTCGTGAGGAAGGTCTCCTTCGTGTAGGGGTCGGTGCACTCGGCCCAGATCTCGCCGTCCTCGCCGACGACGAGCTTGCTCGTAAAGCCCTGCTCAAGCATGTAAGGGTAGTAGTTCACATCGTCGAAGCTGATGATGAGAGGCTTTTTCCCCTCCGGAAGCATCAGCGTGTTGCGGACCATGCGCGTGCCGCTTTCATCCGTGACCTCGCTCCACACGTCCTCGATGCGGACGAGGATGTAGCCCTTTTCGTAGACGGCCTGCAAAATTTTGGCGTACTCGTCCGCCGTCACCATCCAGTCGTCAAGGCCGTACCGCTCCGACTGGCTCGCGCCGCAGTCGTGGAACGCCCACTGCGGATAGGCGATCACCGGATGGAAGAAAAGATGCTCCACCACCTGATCCGGACCCCATGCCTGTGTCAGCTGGTCGGCGGACCAGTAGGTCTTCACCGCCTCGTAGGGATCGACGTACGGCTCCGGCTCCGGTTCGGGCTGCGCGTCCGTGCCGGGCGCTTCGCCCTGCTGCTCCGTGCCGTCCGGCGGCGCGGACGGATCGTCGTTCGGCTGCGTTTTTCCGCCGCAGCCGGGAAGCAGTGAAAGCGTCAGCACCGCTGCGAGCAGCAGTGCAAGCGTGTGTTTCATGGTTTGCCCTCCCGATGGTATATTTTTCAAAAGACGACGGGGGACCCGTCCGGTACAGTATACCACGGCGTTTGGCAAAAGGCTATAGCAAACTGAAATTTTGTCCGCTGCGAAAGCGCCGGTTTTTCCCGAAGCGCATTGCAATTTCGGGAAAAGGGGCTATAATGGAAGGACTGAACGCGGGAGGGAGCGGCCTCCCGCCTGCGGAAAGGGGATATTCTTCCATGTATGCACTGCTCAACATTGCGCTCGCCCTGCTTGCGGGGCTTCTGATGACGCGCCTGTTCTCCCGCTGGCGGCTTCCGGACGTTACGGCGTTTCTGGTCGCCGGTGTGCTGATCGGGCCGTTCTGCCTCGGCCGGCTGGGGATCGCGGGCTTCGGCTTTGCCAGCTATGACGAGGTCGCCGCGCTCGGCGCGGTCTCCGACGTGGCGATGGGCTTTATCGCCTTCGCCATCGGAAACGAGTTCCGCCTCGGCGACCTGCGCAGGACCGGACGACAGGCCTTTGTGATCGGCGTTATTCAGGCGCTGACCGCCACCGTTCTGGTCGATCTTGCGCTGCTGGGCTTCCATATGCTCCGCCCGGACATTCTCTCGGCCCCCGCCGCCGTTACGCTCGGCGCGATCGCTACGGCAACCGCGCCCGCCGCCACGCTGATGGTCGTGCGGCAGTACAAGGCGAAGGGGCCGCTCACGAGTCTGCTTCTCCCCATCGTTGCGCTGGACGACGCGGTGGGCCTTGTCGTGTTCGCGGTGAGCTTCGGCGTTGCCAAGGCGATGCTCAGCGGCTCACTGAGCGTGACGTCGGTGCTGGTCAATCCGCTGATCGAGATCGTGCTCTCCCTGCTTCTCGGCGTGCTGGCGGGCGCGGTGCTCACATGGCTTGAGACGCTGTTTCACTCGAACCGCAACCGCATGTCGCTGACCATCGGGTTCATTTTCCTGACGGTCGCGCTCGCGGGGCTGGAGCTTCGTGCGGGCGAGGTCGTCATCGGCTTCTCGCCGCTGCTCGTGTGCATGATGCTCGGCACGGTGTTCTGCAACATCTGCCCCCTTTCCGAGGACCTGATGGAGCGGGCGGACGACTGGTCCGCTCCGCTGCTGGCGGTGTTCTTTGTCATCAGCGGCGCGGAGCTGCGGCTGGAGGTCTTTGGCGAGCTGACGATGGTGCTGATCGGCGTGATCTACATCGTCTTTCGCAGCGCGGGGAAATACGCCGGCGCGTACTTCTCCGCGAAGGCGGTCGGCTGCGACGAGAAGACCGTGCGCTATCTGGGCGTTACGCTGCTGCCGCAGGCGGGCGTTGCGCTCGGCATGTGCGTGAGCGCGCAGGAGCTTGGCGGGACGGACGGCCTGATGGTCCGGAGCATCGTGCTCTTCTCCGTGCTGATCTACGAGCTGGTCGGTCCGCTGCTGACCAAGCAGGCGCTGACCGCCGCCGGCGAGATCACCGGGAAGCCGAAGGAGGTGCTCGAGCGCCGCGCGAAGGCGCTTGCCGCCGCAGAGCCGAAGGAGCTGCTTGAAAAGCGGAAGCAGCGGAAGGGATAGGCGTTTTCAAGGCCGCAGGAGATGCGGCTGCTGGGGGGGCTGAGGCGCGCCGCGTTCCGGTTTTTGCCGGGGACGGAGGGCGCGCCCCCTCTGTGTGGGAAGCGTTCCATGCCGCGGATCGCTTCCGGCGAACAGGCGAAGGCCGGGCCGAAACGACCCGGCTTTCGCTTTTTTTCGAAAGGCTTCGTTTTTCCGCGCGGCGCGGCGGCGCTTTTTTCGATTGACGAAAGCGGAAGACATATAGTATAATAGCTTGATTTATCAGCGGCGGTGTGCGCCGGGGAGGGAGTCGCGCCTATGTGGATCGCGGACGGATGGAAGGATTATGAGCTGCTGGACTGCGGCGGCGGCGAAAAGCTTGAGCGCTGGGGCAGTCAGATTCTGGTGCGCCCCGACCCCCAGGCCATCTGGGAGACGCCGCGCACGAACCGGGGCTGGAACGCCGCGCAGGGCCGGTATCACCGCTCAGCGAGCGGCGGCGGGCACTGGGATAAGGAGCGGCTTGCCGAACGGTGGGAGATGCGATACCGCGATCTGACCTTCCGGTGCAAGCCTATGAATTTCAAGCATACCGGCCTGTTCCCGGAGCAGGCGGTCAACTGGGATTTCGCGCGCGGGATGATCGAGCGGGCCGGCCGGCCCATCCGCGTGCTGAACCTCTTCGCCTACACGGGGGCGGCAAGCGTCGCCTGTGCGGCGGGCGGGGCGAGCGTCTGCCATGTGGACGCGGCGAAGGGCATGGTCGCCTGGGCGAAGGAGAACGCGGCGGCCTCCGGCCTTGCGGACGCGCCGATCCGCTGGATCGTGGACGACTGCGCGAAGTTTGTCGAGCGGGAGATCCGCCGGGGCAGAGTCTACGACGCGGTCATCATGGACCCGCCGAGCTACGGGCGCGGCCCGGGCGGCGAGGTGTGGAAGCTGGAGGAGAGCCTGTTTCCCTTTGTGCGGCTGTGCGCGCGCGTGCTTTCCGACAGGCCGCTGTTTTTCATCATCAATTCCTATACAACGGGACTGGCCCCCTCTGTGCTGGGCTATCTGCTGAACCTGCTCGTCGCGAAGAAATACGGCGGACGGGTGACGTGGGACGAGTTGGGCCTGCCCGTGACGGAGACCGGACTTGCGCTGCCCTGCGGCGCGACCGGCCGCTGGCAGAGCGAATAAACGAAAAGAGTAAAAGATCATGGCCATGCTGCGAACCGAAAATCTGACGTTTTCCTACTCCGCGCAGGAGGGCGAGAAGCCGTCGGCCGCGCTCAACGGCGTGACGCTGTCCATCGAACGGGGGAGCTTCGTCGTCGTGCTGGGGCACAACGGCAGCGGAAAATCCACGCTTGCAAAGACCTTCAACGCGGTCCTGCTGCCGGGCGGCGGCACGGTTTACGTGGACGGGATGGACACGCGGGACGAGGCGCTGCTGCTTGAGATCCGCCGCCGCGTGGGCATGGTGTTTCAGAACCCGGACAATCAGATCGTCGCCAACGTTGTGGAGGAGGACGTCGCCTTCGCGCCCGAAAATCTCGGCGTGCCGGGCGACGAGATCCGCCGCCGCGTGGACGCGGCGCTTCGCGCCGTCGGGATGGAGAAATTCGCAGAGCACGCGCCGCACCTGCTCTCGGGCGGGCAGAAGCAGCGCATTGCCATCGCCGGGGTGCTGGCGATGCGCCCGCAGTGCATCGTGCTTGACGAGGCGACCGCCATGCTCGACCCCGTCGGCCGCGCCGAGGTGATCTCGACCGTTGAACGGCTCAACCGGGAGGAGGGCATCACGGTCGTGCTGATCACCCACCACATGAACGAGGCCGTCCACGCCGACCGCGTGATCGTGATGAACGACGGCGTTGTCGCCATGGACGCGCCGCCGCGCGAGGCGTTTGCACAGGTCGAGCGGCTGCGCGCTCTCGGCCTGACCGTTCCGGACACGGTCGCGCTGCTTTACGAGCTGCGGAAGGCGGGGCTGGACGCGCCGCTGAGCGCCATTACCGTGGACGAATGCGCGGACGCGGTCGTGAGGCTGCTTGGATAATCACCGACGAGAGGACGACGAAATTGGACGAGATCATCCGTGTTGAAAATCTGACCCACACCTACGGCGAGGGCACGCCCTTTCGCCGCAGCGCGGTGGAGGGGCTGTCGCTCGGTATCCGCCGCGGCGAGTTTCTCGGCCTTATCGGTCACACCGGAAGCGGCAAATCCACGCTGATCCAGCATCTCAACGGGCTGCTTCGGCCGACGGCGGGGCGCGTCCTGCTCGACGGCAGGGATATCTGGGCGGACGCGGGACGGATCAGAGAGGTCCGCTTCCGCGTGGGGCTGGTGTTTCAGTATCCGGAGTACCAACTTTTTGAGGAGACCGTTTATAAGGACATCGCCTTCGGCCCCGGGAACATGGGGCTGAGCGGGGAGGAGATCGACCGGCGCGTGCGCGCCGCCGCCCGCTTTGCGGGACTTGACGAGGCGCTGCTGCAAAAGTCGCCCTTTGCGCTTTCGGGCGGGCAGAAGCGCCGCGCCGCCATTGCCGGCGTGATCGCGATGGAGCCGGAGGTGCTTGTGCTCGACGAGCCGACCGCCGGACTTGACCCGCAGGGCTGCGAGGAGCTTCTTGCGCACATCCGCGCCTATCACGCCGAAAGAGGCAACACCGTCGTGCTCGTCAGCCACTCCATGGACGAGATCGCGCGGAACGCGGACCGCATCGCCGTGCTTGCGGACGGGCGCGTTCTCATGAGCGGTACGCCGCGCGAGGTCTTCTCCCGTGCGGAGGAGCTGAACGCCGCCGGACTTGACGTGCCGCAGGCCACCCGCATCGCCATGGCGCTGAGAGAGCGGGGCGTGGACGTCGATCCCGCCGTTTACACGGTCGAGGAGCTGAGGGACGCTCTGCTCGCGCGGAGGGGAGGAGGAAAATGCTGAAGGATATCACGCTCGGGCAGTACTTCCCGGGCAGCACGCCGGCGCACCTTCTGGACCCGCGCACGAAGCTGATCGCGACGGTGCTGTATATCGTGGCGATCTTTCTCGCGTCCGGACCGGCGGCCTACGCGCTTTTGATCCTGACGCTGGCGGTCTCCGTGCGCATTTCCGGCGTGGGGCTGCGGGCGCTTTTCCGCGGGATGAAGCCGGTGCTGCTTATCATCGTGTTCACCGCGGTTTTAAATCTGTTTTACACTCCCGGCGTTACGCTTGCGGAGTTCTGGATCTTCCGGATCACGCATGAGGGCGTCCGCACGGCCGTCGCCATGGTCCTGCGCATCACGCTTCTCATTACGGGGACGTTTCTTCTGACCTATACCACAAGCCCCATCCGCCTGACCGACGGGCTGGAGAGCCTGCTCGGTCCGCTGAAGCGGATCGGCGTTCCGGTCCACGAGCTGGCGATGATGATGTCCATCGCCCTGCGCTTTATCCCCACGCTGATCGAGGAGACGGACAAGATCATGTCCGCGCAGAAGGCGAGGGGCGCGGATTTCGAAAGCGGGAGCCTGCTGCGCCGCGCAAAGGCGCTGATCCCGCTGCTCGTGCCGCTGTTTGTCAGCGCGTTCCGCCGCGCGGACGAGCTTGCCACCGCGATGGAGTGCCGCTGCTACCACGGCGGCGAGGGACGCACAAGGCTGCATGTTCTGCGCTTTGCCGCGCGGGACGCCCTCGCGTTTGCGTTCTACGGCGCGCTGTGCGCGGCGGTGCTGGTGCTGCGCCGTTTTTCACAAATTTAAAAAAGTTCAAAAAAAGGACACTTATCATGCGGAACATTGCGCTAAAATTGATGTACAACGGAACGGCGTACCACGGCTGGCAGACGCAGCGAACGCAGACCAGCGTGCAGGAGACGCTTGAGCGCGGGCTTTCCATGGTCTGCGGCGAGCGGGTGAAGCTCACCGGCTGCGGGCGGACGGACGCCGGCGTTCATGCGGAGCGCTATGTTGCGAACTTTCATACAAGCTCCCGCATCCCGGTCGAGCGGCTGCCCTTCGCCGCCAACACGCACACGCCGGAGGACATCGTCGTGCGCGAGGCGGTCGAGGCGGCGGACGACTTCAACGCCATCGGCTCCTGCCTGAGGAAGGAGTACACCTACCGCATCTATAATTCGCGGATCAAAAACCCGTTCTATGTCAACCGCGCGTACTTCTATCCCAAGCGGCTTGACGAGGCCGTGATGGACGCGGCGGCGCGCGCGTTCGAGGGGACGCACGACTTCCGCGCCGTGCGCAGCGTGGGGACGGAGACGCGCACCACCGTGCGCACCATATACTACTGCCGCGTCACGCGCAGCGGCGAGCTGTTGGAGCTGAAGGTATGCGCCGACGGCTTTTTGTATAATATGGTTCGGGCCATCACCGGCACCGTGCTCTACGCCGCCGAGGGCAAGCTTTCGGCGGAGGATATCCCCGCGATCCTGGATTCCGGAAACCGCACGCTGGCCGGCCCCACGGCTCCGCCCGGCGGACTGTACCTGACAAGACTGTGGTATGAGGATGAGCGGCTCAATGAGTGACAAAGAGAATCTCACACGCGACGATTTTCAGGACCGCCGCGCCGCGCCGAAGCGGCACGGGACGATGCGCCGCATGCTTGCCCTTGCTGCGGCGCTTGCCGTCGCGCTGGGCGCCGCGCTCGCGGCGTCGCGCTGGGACCTGTCCAATTTCGACAGCCTGCGCCGCGCGCTGAACTACAACAAATCCGACGCGGAGAGCGAAAACACCTATTCCTACGACAACGACCGCACCAACCGCTTCGCCCTGCTCGGCGACCGGCTGCTCGTCGTATCGACGACGCGCGTCGCGCTGCTTGCCAACGACGGCACGGAGGTCTACTCGCGCGAGGTGCGCTTCACCAACCCGGCGCTGTGCGTGGGCGGGAAGACCGCCGCAGTCTATGACGTGGGCGGGACCGCGCTGTACATTCTGGGGGAGAAGGGGCTTGTGCGCGACATGAGCGCGGAGACCGAAAACGGCGTGATCTCGGCAAGGCTGAACTCCTCGGATATGCTTGCCGCCGTGACGGAGAAAAGCGGCTACAAGTCGGCCCTCTCGGTCTACGACGCGTCGGGCGAGCGGGTCTTCACCTTCAACTCCTCAAACAGCTATATGATCGACGCCTGCTGCGAGCGTGACGGAAGGCACGCCGCTGTCGTCACGCTGGGCGAGAACGACGGCTCGTTCAACAGCACGGTCGTCCGCTACGCGCTTGACGGGGAAACGCCCGTCTCCTCCTGCGAGCTGGACGACGCGCTGCTCTACGAGATCGGCAGCATCGGCGGCGCGCTCGTCGCGGTCACGGACGGCCGCTTTGCCGCCCTCAGCGGCGACGGATCGCTTTCCGGCTCGTACGACTACGCCTATCCCTATCTGCGCGGCAGCACGCTCGGCGGCGCGGACTTCGGGGCGCTTCTGCTCTCGCGCTACCGTTCGGGCAGCACGGGGAAGCTTGTCACCGTGGGCGCGGACGGGGGCGTGCTCGCCTCGCTTCAAACGCAGCGGGACGTGCTGGATATTTCGGCGGCGGGGCAGTATCTCGCCGTGCTTTTCAGCGACGGGCTTGTGATCTACACTGCGGACCTGAACGAATATGCGCGCAGGGACAATACGCGCTACGCGCGCGGCGTTCTGATGCGCGCGGACGGGACGGCGGTGCTGCTCGGCGCGTCCGAGGGCTGGCTGTTCGTGCCGTAATTAGAAAAACCTTTCACTTGAAAAGGAGGCGGAAAGCATGGATAATGCAGTTATCATTGATCTGATCCTCGCGGCGGTCCTTCTGCTCTTCGCCGCCTTCGGCGCGTGGAAGGGTCTGATGCGCAGCCTGATGCTGCTTGTCAGCACGGCGCTCGCGCTTGTCGGCGCGGCGCTGCTGTCGGCGGCGCTTGCCGAGCCGGCGGCGGAGCTGGTCTTCCCAAAGGTGGAGGAGAGCGTCGTCGCGCAGCTGGAGCAGCTGCTCCCCGGCGCTGCGGACGGCGGACTTCTGCCGGATGGGACGTTCGCCCTGCCCGACGGCGCGGAGGAGGAGCTGCGGCGCTTCGGCATATCGGCCGAAACGGTCACGGGCGCGCTCGACGGCGCGGAGGCTTCCGTCCGCGCGGCGGTGGAGCGGGCGGCCTACCTGCTGGTAAAGGCCGTGGTTCAGGCGGTCCTGTTTTTGCTGCTGTTTGTCGCGCTGCTGCTTTTGCTCAGGCTTTTGACGCGCGCGCTCGACGCGGTCTGCTCCCTTCCCGTGCTCCGCACGGTCAACGCCGCCGGCGGGGCGCTGCTCTCGCTGTGCGAAGGGGCGCTGCTTATTTTTCTGGTGCTCTCACTCGCGCCGCGCCTCGGCGTTTCCTGGTTCGCGGATCACGCGGACGGGACCCGTCTGCTCGCGTGGTTTATGAACAATACGCCAAATTCCATTCTGGCATCTCTCACGTAACGGAGGTTTTCCAATTATGCAGCCACAACTTTGCTCCAGATGTAAAAAAAATGTCGCCGTTGTGTTTATCACCCGCAGCGATAACGGAAAAAGCGTCAACGAGGGGCTTTGCCTCAAGTGCGCCAAGAACGTCGGTCTGCCGCAGGTGAACGAGATGATGCAGCGCATGGGCATCACGGACGAGGACCTTGACAACATCTCCAACGAGATGATGAGCGCCTTCGGCGGGGCGGAGAGTCTGGAGGAGACAGACGAGCCCGGCACGGACGGCGAGGAGGACGGCAAGACGGCGACGTTCCCGTTCCTCGGCCGGCTTTTCGGCGGACAGAGCGGCGACGCGCCCGCAGCGCCGTCCGGCGACGCAGCCGACGGCACGCGCACCGAGCGCGGCAAAAAGGGCGAGAAGCCTGTGAAGCATAAATTTCTTGACAGCTACTGCATCAACCTCTCCCAGCGCGCGCGCGACGGGAAGCTTGACGCGGTGATCGGGCGGGACGAGGAGATCGAGCGCGTTGTGCAGATCCTCAACCGCCGCCAGAAGAACAACCCCTGTCTCATCGGCGAGCCGGGCGTCGGCAAGACCGCGATCGCCGAGGGACTTGCCCAGCGCATCGCCGCCGGCGAGGTGCCCTTCAAGCTTCGCAGCAAGGAGGTGTATCTTCTCGACCTGACCGCGCTTGTCGCGGGCACGCAGTTCCGCGGGCAGTTTGAAAGCCGCATGAAGGGGCTGATCGAGGAGATCCGCAAGCTTGGCAACATCATTCTCGTCATCGACGAGGTGCACAACATCGTCGGCGCGGGCGACGCGGAGGGCAGCATGAACGCCGCCAACATCCTCAAGCCGGCCCTCTCGCGCGGGGAGATACAGGTCATCGGCGCGACGACCTTCAACGAATACCGCAAGCACATCGAGAAGGATACCGCGCTTGAGCGCCGCTTCCAGCCGGTCACGGTCAACGAGCCGAGCATGGCCGATACGCTCAAGATCCTCAAGGGGATCGCGCACTACTACGAGTCGTTTCACGGCGTCCGCATCCCGGAGGGGATCCTGCGTCAGGCGGTCGCGCTTTCCGAGCGGTATATCACCGACCGGTTCCTGCCGGACAAGGCCATCGACCTGATCGACGAGGCCTGCTCGGACCTGAACCTGCACGATGAGAACATCAACCGGCGGATGGAGCTGCGGCGCGAGCTGGAGGATTACGAAAAAGAGCGCGAGCTGCTTGAGGGCGAGACGGAGGATCCCGATTTTGAACGTCTGGCCGAGCTGAAAAGCCTTGAGCTTAAGGCGCAGGGCGAGCTGGACGCGCTTTGCGCCAAGGGCGAGCCGGAGCTGTCGATGGACAATCTCGCCCGCGTGATCGAGCTTTGGACGAAGATCCCGGCAAGCCGCATCCGCGAGGAGGAGTTCAAGCGCCTGAGCGAGCTGTCCGCCCGTCTCAAGCGGCATATCGTCGGACAGGACGAGGCGGTGGACGCGGTCGCTGCGGCGATCCGGCGCAGCCGCGTGGGCATCAGCCCGAAGCACAAGCCCATGAGCTTCATCTTCGTCGGTCCCACCGGCGTCGGGAAGACGGAGCTTGTCAAGCAGCTTGCCGCAGACCTGTTCGACTCGCCCGACTCGCTGATCCGCCTGGATATGTCGGAATTTATGGAAAAGCATTCCGTGTCGCGTCTGGTCGGCTCGCCCCCGGGCTACGTCGGCTATGACGAGGCGGGGCAGCTGACCGAGAAGATCCGCCGCAAGCCCTACGCCGTCATTCTCTTCGACGAGATCGAAAAGGCGCATCCGGACGTGCTGAACGTGCTGCTCCAGATCCTTGACGACGGCGAGGTCACGGACGCGCACGGCCGCAAGGTCAACTTTGAAAACACGGTGATCGTGATGACCTCCAACGCGGGGAGCGACCGCAAGGAGGGGAGCGTCGGCTTCGGACGCAGCGTGAACGAGCAGAACCGCGAGCGCATCATGAAGGCGCTCAACGAGTTTCTGCGCCCCGAATTCATCAACCGCGTGGACGAGATCATCTGCTTCAACCGTCTGGATGAAGCGGATTTCACGGGCATTGCGCGCATCATGCTCGACGAGCTGGCGGGCAGCCTGAAGGAGAAGGGCTTCACCTTCACGTACGACGACGCCGTGGCAGAGCATCTCGCCCACGAGTCCTACTCCCTGACCTACGGCGCCCGCAATCTGCGCCGCACCATTCAGAAGGAGCTTGAGGATACGATCGCCGTGCGCATCATTGATTCCTACGACGCTCCGGTCACGCAGCTCCGCGCGGTGATCGAGGACGGGAAAATCTGCATCCAGAGCCTTTGAAGGAGGGAAGAGGATGACGAATCCGTTTCGCAAGGATATTGAACCGCGCTGCGCCTATTGCGCGCGCGGCTCGGCGATCAACGAAAGAGAGGTCGCCTGCCCGCGCCGGGGCGTGGTGGACAGCGCGGACCATTGCAGCCGCTTCCGCTACGATCCGCTTCGGCGCGTGCCGCCGCGTCCGGCTGCGCTTGACCCCAACGCGCACTCGCCGGAGGATTTTTCCATCTGACCGCCAGCTATAGAAAGAGAGAAAGCCGTATGATAACGATAAAAACCGTTTACGCCGTTTACTTCAGCGCCACCGGCAGGACCCGCAGAGTCGTCACCACGCTTGCCAACGCCGTTGCACAGGCGCTTGACGTTCCGATGGAGACCGTTGACTTCACCCTGCCCGCCGCGCGAGAGGAGACCCGTTCCTTCACGGATACGGACCTCGTCGTGTTCGGCACGCCGACCTACGCGGGCAAAACGCCGAATAAGCTTCTGCCCTTTCTCCAGTCCGGCTTTGCCGGGAACGGAGCCTTCGCCGTGCCGGTCGTCACCTTCGGCAACCGCAGCTTCGACAATTCCCTTGCCGAGCTGTGCGCGTGTCTGGAGGGGGCGGGCTTCCACACCATCGCCGCCGGCGCGTTTGTCTGCCGACACGCCTTCACGGACAAGCTTGCCGCCGACCGTCCTGACCGGGAGGATATGACGCTTCTCGCCCGGCTCGGCGCGTCGGTGGTCACCTGCCTCGGCAGACTGACGGAGGCGCCCGCGCCCATCGCGGTGGACGGCGACGCTTCCGCGCCCTACTACCGTCCGCTGGGGCTGGACGGCGAGCCGAAGAATTTTCTCAAGGCGGCGCCGAAGACCGATGTGAGCAAATGCACCGGCTGCGGCGTGTGCGCGGCGCTGTGTCCCATGGGCTCGATCGACCCGACCGACCCCTCTGCGGTCACCGGAGTGTGCATCAAGTGCCACGCCTGTGTCAGGGGCTGTCCCGAGGGGGCGAAGTATTTTGACGACGAGGCGTTTCTCTCCCACCGGGCGATGCTCGAACGCGACTATACGCGCCGGGCGGAGTCGAAGATCTTCGTGCGGGAGTAACGCGCGTTCCGCCCCTTGCCCGCGTTTGAGCGGAGAGCGGTCGGAGCGGGGGACTTCCCGCGCCCGCACGGCGGGTATCTGAAAAGGAAAAGCCGGGGATCGGACGGCAGTCCGGTCCCAATGCCGCAGGGTCGGGAATCGGGGCGTTTCGCTCCGGTCCCCGACCTTTTTGCTTTTAAGCGTTCTCCCGGCGGTCCGCGCGAAACGAGCCGCTGCGTTTCGCAGCCATTAATATAAGGACCGGGGCGTTTCGCCCCAATGTCATTAAGTGAGGCGCTTTGGCAAAATGTTGTAGAAAACTGCAACTTATTTTTGGGAAATTACCAAGAAAATCACATAAATATTAAGGACCGGGGCGGCTTGCCCCGGTTCTTAACTTAATGACATTGCCGCGTTTCGCGGCGGCTCATCAAAAGGCCCTGCCGCCGGGTTCTCCGGGCCTTTTACGTTTGAAGCGCTTTGCAAAACCCGCCGCGCTTCGGGTCCGTCTCGGCAGGGAAGTGCTTGGCGTGACCGCCCCCGTTTCAAACGCCGCGTCCGGGACGGGAGGTCTTCGCATGTTTGCGGAAAAGCGGGGCGGAGGCCCTTTGCTTGGAAGAAAACGGGAGGAATTGCAAACACGGACATGCCGGCGCGCATAGGTTAAAAGCAGAGACTATGAGCGTTGGAGGCTTTTCCATGAAAAATATGCATTTTTTCCTCGGCGCGAACAGCGCGGAGGGGTTTTACAGTCTGTACGATCAGCTGCTTGACGCGGAGCTGTACGATCTGCTGATCCTCAAGGGCGGGCCGGGCTGCGGGAAATCGACCTTTATGCGCCGTGCCGCCGCCGCGATGGAGGCGCGCGGACAGCAGGCGGTCTACATCCATTGCTCCGGAGACCCGGACTCCCTCGACGGGGTCATCTTTCCCGAGCTCGGCACGGCGCTTGTTGACGGCACCAGCCCCCATGTGCTGGAGCCGCGCTGCATGGCGGCGCGGGAGCGGTACGTCGATCTCTCGCCGTATTATGACGTTGCTGCGGCAAAGGCGCGGCGGGAGGAGCTGATCGCGCTTACGGACCGGTACCGTGCCTCCTACCGCGACGCGTACCACGTTCTGCGCGCGCTGGGCGGCGTGGACGCGGAACGGCGCGCCGCCGTGCGGCCCGGCTTTGACGAGCGGAAGCTGCTGCGGAGAGCGGAGGGGATCGCCGGCCGCGAGCTGAGGGGGAAGAACGGGAAAACGGGGCGCTGCGTACATGTTTTTCTCGGCGGCATGACCTGCAAGGGCTGCCTGTGCCGATTTGACACGGTCGATTCGCTCTGCCCGCGCGTTTACGAGCTGTGCGACAGCTACGGTCTCGGTCAGCCGGCGCTGCGTCTGCTTCGCCGCGCGGCGGTCGACGCCGGGCTGGACGTTATCGTCTGCCGCGATCCGGACCGTCCCGAGGAGATGCAGCATCTGCTAATCCCGTCGCGCGGTCTGGCGTTTGTCACGACGAACGAGAGCTGCCGCCGCGAGGAGCGTTCCTACCGCCGGCTGCGGATCGACGCGATGGCGGAGGAGGGGCTTACGCATGCGCAGAAGGCGCACCTCCGCTTTATCCGGAGGATCCGGCGCGTGCTGGCTGAGGAGGCGGTCTCGGCGCTTGCGTGCGCCAAGCGCGAGCACGACGCGCTTGAGGAGCTGTACCGCCCCTGCGTGGATTTTGAGGGCGTCGGCGCGCTGTGTGAGGCGGAGATCGCGCGGATCGAAAGCCGCGTTCCCTGACGGCGGGAAGGCGGGAGCCGGGGCTGCCGCAGTGCAAGGGCGCTGCCGTTGACATACGCGGTCCGGGTGAGCGGCCCTCCGTTTTGGGCCTGTGCCGCGTGCTGGGCAGACGACAAATGAAGGCTCCCGCCGATGGGCCGGAGAACATAGGCGGTCCGGCGCGTGGCGTCGCGGAAAAGAGGGTCGCGGGCGAAAGACCGAGCGCGTCCGCAATGCGGCTCGCGTTGAAACCCGGGTCTGCCGTGCCTTTTTCGGCGGCCCGGGGCGGCCCCGCCTTGCCCGCAAACGAAACCTGCGCCGTTCCTGCGGAGGTTTGCGAACTGCAAATCAGCAGGTTCGGCGCGATTCCGGAGGAAGAAAAGGGGATAAAAGGCTTTGGAAATCTTTTGTCGAACACGCGAAATATGTAAAAAAGCGGTCCGTTTAACGGGACAGGGCGCAAAACATTTTGGGCTTTTTGGGGTTCGGAATAAAGGCGTGGGCGGGGGCGCTGATTTTAAACGGCGGACCGGCGGTGCGTTGTGCCGGGGAAAAAGGCGTCAAAAAACGGCTGCGGCGGTGAAATAGCACTTGACAAATATTCCTCCATGCAGTATCATATAAGCTGTTCCGCGGTCGCCCGGTCGGCTTCCGATGGGCGGAGAAGCAGAGCGCGGCGGAGACCGCCCCCTACAAGTTCATAAGCTGGTGTAGCTCAGTTGGTAGAGCAGCTGATTCGTAATCAGCAGGTCAGGTGTTCGAGTCACCCCACCAGCTCCAAAAAGAAGCGAAAATCTTATGATTTCCGCT
The DNA here is from genome assembly GCA_934567115.1 of uncultured Oscillospiraceae bacterium. Taxonomy (GTDB): domain Bacteria; phylum Bacillota; class Clostridia; order Oscillospirales; family Oscillospiraceae; genus Hominicoprocola. Next base: position 12,569 of record CAKTJA010000002.1, on the reverse strand, counting down.
TCTTTTTATAACTTTTTGAAGAATTTCCTGACCCACATAAATTGCCGTTTTGACCCACATCAGCAACTATTTTCTTCTGAGGTTTTCAACGGCTGTTTCCCCGCAAACCCAGTCTGACCCACACCGTGACCCACACAACGAAAGGTTCGGAAAGGAATAAAGGATGCCGCACGGAATTTTGTGTCCCGTGCGGCATCTTTTCTCTCCTTTTGTTATCGAACCTGTGCCATGAAGTTTCCCATCTTTTCAGCGGCTTTTTGCTGCATCTGCCGTGTGGCGTAGGTGTAGGTGCGGAGGGTAAAGCCCGCATCGCAGCATACATCGATGCGTTCAGGCCGTCGAACTCCTGCCGGTCGGATTGCTTTTGAAGCGCTTTCATGCGGTCCTGCACTGCGCCGCCTCCTTTTGGCAGCCGCAACACTTTGGCTTGATGGCGGCTATGTTGGCATGGTCGAATTTAACAAAACAAAGCGGTGGAAATTGTGTGTATTTTAGTGCTTTGCACTACCCCCGCCGGCCTTGCGCTTTGGGCTTGACATTTTTTGGAAAAGCTGGTATTATCTAACGGTAGATGCGCTTTTTCTTTTTCATACCGCTATCTTTTAACAGGATAGTGCCTGTTTCCGGGCGGGAAGCACCTTGTTCGTGCTTTCCTGTATTTTTGCGCATCGTTATTCTTGAAAAAAGATAGCGCGGACCTGAAACCGCGCCGCCTGATGACCGCGCCGCCCCGGACGGCGCTTTTCCCATACCACCGGCAGCGGAGCGCTGCCCGGCGTCTGCTCCTCGCGGAGGCGGACGCCGCTCCCCGGTTTGCGCCCACGGGCGATGCGATAGATAAAAACAAAATAAGAAAGGAAGAAAATCAAGCATGAGAACTATGAAAAAGGGCCTCAGCTGGCTGCTGACGCTCAGCATGATCCTCTGCCTCTTCACCGGCCTGACGGTCAGTGTGGGCGCGGCGTTTGATCCCGCGAGCGAAACGCCCGAGCCGACGGCCAAAGAGGCGTTTACGTTTGAAAACGGAAAAATCACCGGGTATACAGGCAGTGACGTCAATGTCGTAATCCCTGACGCGATTGATGGGGTCACCGTGTACGGAATTGATCAGGCGGCTTTTGCGCTTGAGCTCTACACAAATACGCTTATTGAGTCGGTCGTCATTCCCTCCACAGTAACTTATATCGGCGAGTACGCGTTTGACTCCCAGACCATGCTGGCCGACATTTATTTCTATGGCGACTGCCCCGCTATGATCGGTGAGGAGCTGGAAGGCGATGACGGTCCCGGCAATGCGACGATCCATTATAAATCGACCTATGCCGCGAATTTTTACACCAACATTTCTTTTATGAATACGGAAATGGATGTGGATGCCGATCTTGCCGACCCCACCTATAAAAGTGCGACCGGCGAGGCGACCGTCAATCTGACGGCGGGGCCCAACGGCACGATCGATCCCATCGGCGAGCAGAAGATCGCGCTTGACGGAACGCTGGAGGTCACCGTGACGCCGGATACGGACTTTGAGGTCAAGTCCTTCACGGTCAACAACGAAGAGAAGGAACTGAACAACAACGTCTACTACCTGTATCACCTTGACAAGGATACAGCGTATTATACGGTTTCCGTTACCTTCCGCTCCTCGATCCCCGAGGTCGCGGCGCAGGAGGGCTTCAGCTTTGAGACCCGCGACGACGGCGCGTGGATCATCGGCTACACCGGCGACGGCGGCGAGATCACCCTGCCCACGAAGTACACTCCGGAGGGCAAGACCTTCGCCGAGAGCCTTGACGTTGTCGGCGTGGCTGCAAGCGCGTTCAACACCACGAACGGCAGCGTTACCGGCGTAAAGGACGGCGCGGCCATCGCCAAGATCACCAAGATCACCGTCCCGATGGGCGTCAAGACCATTGAGAGCGGCGCGTTCAGCGGTATGGGCAATGTGGCGAACGGCAAGAACGTGGAGGAGATCGTCTTCCTCGATCCCGACACGAAGTTCGTGCACAGCGTCCCAGCTCAGGCGTTCCACATGTCGAGCAACCCCAAGCTCAGAAGCGTTACCCTGCCCGCGAACCTGACGGAGATCAGCAGCTCCATGTTCTATGGCTGCTCCGCGCTGGAGAGCATCATCATTCCGGAGAATGTTGAAAAGATTGGCGCGCGCGCCTTCTGGGACACCACGCTCGAGACTGTGACCTTCCGCGGCGCGACCCCTCCCGCGGTGGAGGAGTACACGGAGGGTGCGGCCGGCTACAACGGCTATCCCTTCAAGGGCTGCACGGTGACGGTCAATGTGCCGTTTGCTGGAATAGACGACTACTATACCGCGTGGGCGGACATGCTCGGCGCTGACAACACCTATGCCGGCACGATCACGCTTGCGGGCTACAGCGACGGCGGCGAAGCCCCGGAGATCGTCACTATCCCCGATTTCAAGGTCTACGATCAGGGCAGCGACGAGGACTACATCGAGTACCACGTTATGAGGACCTGATGGACAACAACCGCTTCTTCCCCGAAAGCCACAGCAACGGGACCAAGGATAAGACGAACGCCAAAACCGTTCCCGCGATCCTCGCGCTGAGCTGGAACACCGGCAAGATCGAGGGCGACGGAAACGACCAGTCGATGGTAGACAGCGTTGCGCAGACCGCTTACAAGTCCACCAACTTCCGTTTTGCGCACGGCCTGAGCTGGGATTCCTACGAGAGCCTTGAGAACTGCGACGGCATGGATCCCAACGAGGTTTGCAGCGGCTACCGTCTGCTTCAGAAGGTGATGAGCATCACCGTGATCCACCCCGCCGGCGCTGTCGATCCCGTTGATCCCACCGATCCCGAGAACCCCGAAAAGCCTGAGACTCCCGAGAATCCCTCTGCCGGTGGCGGCGGTGGCGGCGGCAGCACGACGGTGAAGACCGAGACGACTGAAAATCCCGACGGCACGACCACCAAGACGGAGACGAAGTCCGACGGCTCGACGGTCGCGACCACCGTCAAGCCCGACGGCAGCACCAGCATCATCGAGCTTCGCCCGGACGGCTCCAAGATCGAGACGACCGTTTCGGCGGACGGCAAGGAGATCACTGCCTCCGTCAGCGTTCCGAAGAGCGTCGGCAGCACCCGCGTGGACATCCCCGTGAACGATCCGACCGGCGGCATGGTCGCCGTGATCGTCAAGGCCGACGGAACGGAGGAGATCGTCAGAAGCTCCATCGTGACGGAGAACGGCGTTGCGCTCCGCGCGGAGGGCGACGTGCAGATCAAGATCATCGACAACAGCAAAGACTTCTCCGACATGGATAAGCACTGGGCGAAGAACGAGGTCAGCTTCGTCACCTCCCGCGAGCTGTTCAACGGCGTTGGCGGCAGCGAGTTCGGCCCCAACCTGCCGATGACGCGCGGCATGGTGAACACGGTTCTGGCGCGTCTTGCCGGCATTGACACGACCGGCGGCGAGAAGTGGTACTCCAAGGGCGTCGAGTGGGCCGTTGAAAAGGGCATCTCCGACGGCACGAACCCCGAGCTGGAGGTCACCCGCGAGCAGCTTGCGACGATGCTCTACCGTTACGCCGGCTCTCCCGCCGTCAGCGGCGAGCTGAGCTTTGCCGATGCGGACAGTATCAGCGCGTGGGCGCGCGACGCTGTGAAGTGGTGCGTGGATAACGGCATCCTCAACGGCGTCGGCGACAACTGCATGGCTCCTCAGGACCCCGCCCAGCGCGGACAGGTCGCGGCCATGCTGATGCGCTTCCTCCGGGCGACGCTGTAAGCGCTGCGGCGCGGCGCGTCCAAGCGGAGGCGTTCACAAGAACAGCGTCCGAATGATATGACCGAGGGCGGAAACCTGAAAGGTTTCCGCCCTCGGTTCGGCTTATCGAAGGGCGTTTCCGCCAAGCTGCCTCTCCGCCCTCTGCGGCGGCGGAAAACGCGGCGCGGCAATTTTGGGGCGAATCCCTCTTTATCTTACGCGCGGCGTGTGCTATACTGTTCTGCGTTGAATACGAATTTTGACCGGGAGGGTCGATTTATGTCGAAAGAATACTCGGAGGAGAAGAATTTTTCGCGCGGCGGCTCCGGCTCCGCGCGGGAGCGCGGGCGTGCGGAGGAGCGTCTTCCCCGGCGCGAGCGCTCCGCACAGGCCGACGCCGACGGACTGATCGAAGGGCGCAACGCCGTGACGGAGGCGCTTCGCGCAGGAACGCCGATCGATAAAATATTTATCGCACGGGGCGAAACGGACAAGACGCTCGGACATATCGCGTCCGCCGCGCGCGAGGCCGGCGTTGTGGTGGTCGAGGCCGACCGCCGCAAGCTGGACTATATGAGCGCGACCGGCGCGCATCAGGGCGTGGTGGCGCTGGCCGCCGTGCGCGAGTACGCAAGCGTCGAGGACATCCTGCGCATCGCCCGTGAGCGCGGGGAAGCGCCGCTGCTCGTCGTGTGCGACGAGATCAGCGACCCGCATAACCTCGGCGCGATCATCCGGACGGCGGAGTGTGCGGGCGCGCACGGCGTGATCATCCCCAAGCGCCGCAGCGCCGGGCTGACGAGCATCGTCGGGAAGACGAGCGCGGGGGCCGTCAGCTATCTGCCCGTGGCCCGGGTGCCCAATCTTCCCGCGCTTTTGAAGGAGCTTCAAAAGCAGGGCGTGTGGATCTTCGGGACGGCGGCGGACGGGACGACGAGCCTGTACGACGCGGACCTGAAGGGACCCGCCGCCATCGTCATCGGCAGCGAGGGCGAGGGCATGGGCCGTCTGGTGCGCGAGTGCTGCGACTTTCTTGTCAGCATCCCGATGAAGGGCCGCATTTCCTCGCTCAACGCCTCGGCTGCCGCAGCCGTTCTTCTTTACGAGGCCGTGCGCCGCCGCCTTGGCTGACGGCCGTTCGCACGATTCCGCAAAAAAACCGCACGTTCCCGTGCACCGAAAGAGAAAACAGCATGGATCATAAAAAAGACTGGGAATTTGAACAAACGCTTACCGAATCCGAGTGGCTGCTGCGCGACGCGGCGCGCAGCGCGTCGGCTGAGGAGGAAATCACGCTGGAAAGCATTCTGGAGGAATACGGCGGGGGCGCGGCGTCCGTTCCGTTGGATGTTCCCGAAGCGGCGGAGGAGGTCCCGCCTCCGTCCGCGCCGCAGGAGAACGCATCAGACGTGCCGAGGGAGAGCACGTCGGACGAGCCTGAGCCGAAGGAAGCCGCGCCGTCCCGCGAGGCCGCAAAGAGCGGGCCTGACGGCGGGGAAGCCTCCGCCCCTCACGCGCTGAGTCTCCGCAAAATTCTTGAGAGCACGGTGCAGTCCGTGCTTGACGAGAGCGAGGACGAGGACATGGAGGACGACCCAGCGGAGGACGCGCAGCCGCCGGAGCTTCTTGAGCCGCGCCGCCGCTGGCTCTTCTCACGCAAAAGGCAGCGGGACACCGAGCAGCTGTACGATGCGGACAGACAAGGAGAATCGTCCGACCGCGCGGAGGACGACCCGGAGGAACAGGAGGACCCCTTCACCGCCGATTTCGGCGAGCGTGACGGCGAGATCGAGCCGCCCGCCGGGGAGCTTGCCTCCGACTATCGGGAGAGCGCGCGGGAGGAGCTGCGCAGCGCGCGCTCCGCGCTGCTTGTCACGGCGCTTTCGTGGTGCGCGCTGCTGCTGGAGCACTTCGGGGTCATGCCCCCGCTTTTCGCGGAGGAGCGGCTGCTGAGCACGCTGCCTTTCCTGGTCGCCGAACTGCTGGTGTGTCTGCTTGGACGGAACGTGTTCGTCTACGCCTTTGAGCAGCTGTGCGCGAAGACCGTCACCTACGAGCTGTTCTCCTCCCTTGCCTGTGTCGTTACGCTGATCGACACGGCGCTGTGCTTCTTCCTGCCGGAGCGCGCAGCGCTCGCCGCGCCCTTTCATGCGGTGGCGATGCTTGGCATGAGCGCCGCGCTGTGGGGACGAAGTCTGCTCTTCGGCGCGCTGTACGACACGTTCCGCGTCGCCGCCGTCGGCGAACCGGATTACCTCGTCACCGTTACGGCGGGCGGGGCCGCCAAGCGCTGCGGCCGTGCGGACGGCTTTACCCGCTGCGCGCAGAGGGAGGACGCCGCCTCGCACTGGCAGTCGCTGCTTTTGCCGCTGCTCCTCGCCGCCACGCTGGTCTTCGCCGTTCTTGCGACGCTGCGGCGCAGCGGCTGGCTGCTGTTCGCGTGGAACTGGGGCGTGCTGCTCACGGCGGTCAACATGCTCTCGTTTCCCCTGTGCTACTCGCTTCCGTTCCGCCGCCTGACGCGCCGCTTCGTCAAATCGGGCAGCGCGCTGGCGGGCTATGTCGGCGCGAACCGTCTGCGCCGCAGCAACTGCATGATCCTCACGGATACGGACCTGTTCCCTCCGGGGACGATCACGCTCAACGGGCTGAAGATCTACGGCGAGGAAAGCGGCAAGGTCGTCTCCTACGCCGCGACGATGGCGCACGCCTCGCAGAGCGGGCTGAGCCGCCTGTTCGACACGCTTCTCGAGGGCGAGGGCGGCCGGCTCGAGCAGGTCGATGAGCTTACCTTCCATGAGGAGGGCGGCGTTTCCGGGCTGATCCGCGGCGAGACCGTGCTTTTCGGTACGGCGGCCTTCTGCCGCAAGATGCGCGTGACCATGCCCGCCGGACTGAGCCTTAAAACCGGGGCGTTCCTCGCGGTGGACGGCGCGCTTATCGCCATCTTCGCCGTGAAGTACATGGCGGCGGAGAACGTGGACTGGGCGCTGCACGCGCTCAGGCGCAACCGCATCACGCCCGTGCTCGCCGTGCGCGACGGCAGCATCACCCCCGCGCTTTTGAAGCGCAAGTTCGGCACGGACGCGCATGCCGTGTACCCGACCGTTTCCACGCGTCTCGCCCTCTCCGAGCGGGACGGGGAGCATCCCTACGCGATGCTCTACCGCGAGGGGCTGATGCCCTACGCCGAGATCGCCGTCGGCAGCAAGCGCCTTGTTCACGCCGTGCAGACCGCCGCCGCGCTTTCGCTTGCGGGAGGCGTCGTCTCCGCGCTGCTGGCGTTTTATCTGGCCTTCGTCGGCGCATACAGCGCGCTGACGCCGGTTTCCATGCTGGTCTACCTCGGATTGTGGGCGGTGGCGACCATGGTCGAAGGCGTCTGCGTGGACCGGTATTGACCATTTGAGCAAAAAAACCGTAAAATCGTCCAAAATTATAGTTGTATTGCCGAGGGTTTTATTATATAATGCGAGTATTGAAGCGACTTCCCGAAAGGAGTCACGATTCGGAAGGAGACGAAATCCCATGAGTGCTAAAGACATTCGCAATATCGTGCTGCTCGGCCACGGCGGAAGCGGCAAGACCACCCTTGCCGAAAGCATGCTCTTTATGACCGGCGGGACCGACCGCTTCGGCAGGGTCGCCGACGGCAACACCACCTGCGATTATGACGCGGAGGAGATCAAGAGAAATATCTCCATTTCGCTGGCTGTCGCGCCGGTGAAGTATCAGAATGTACGCATCAACGTGCTTGACGCGCCGGGCAACTTCGACTTTGCGGGCGAGGCCCTCTCCGGCATCCGCGCCGCCGAGTGCGCCGTGCTGGTCTGCGGTGCGAAGGACGGGCTTTCCGTCGGCGCCGAGCGCTGCTGGAAAATGCTCGGCAGCAAGCCGCGCATGATCTTCATCAGCCGCACCGACGAGGAGAACAGCGACTATTCTGCATGCCTCGCGGCGCTTAAGGAAAAGTTCGGCTCCGCCGTTGCCCCCATCGCCGTTCCCGTGATCGGCGCCGACAAGAAGGTCACCGGCGTTGTGGACCTGCTGCACAACAAGGCCTACGAGGTCAAGGGCGGCAAGACGGCAGAGTGCGCCGTTCCCTCCGCCATGGCGGACGAGATCGCCTCCCTCCGCTCCGAGCTGATGGAGGCCGCCGCCGGCGCGGATGAGGCGCTGATGGAAAAGTTCTTTGAAACGATGGAGCTTTCCGCCGAGGAGATCGCAAGAGGGCTTAAGCTCGGCGTGCGCGACGGCAGCGTCGCTCCCGTCCTGTGCGGCAGCGCGATCTCCGGTCTGGGCGTCGAGATGCTGATGCAGACCGTGGTCGACCTCGTTCCCGCCGCGACCGATATGCCTGCGGAGGCCGCTCAGAATGAGGACGGCGAGAGCGTGGAGGTCGCCTTCGACGAGAACGGCCCCACTGCCGCCATCGTTTTCAAAACCGTTTCCGACCAGTACGGCAAGTTCTCGCTCGTCAAGGTCGTGCGCGGCAAGATCACGGGCGATATGTCGCTCTACGATCCCACGACCGGCAACACGGAGAAGCTGGGCCGTCTGTACATGCTCAAGGGCAAGAAGAATGAAGAGATCAAGGAGATCTGCTGCGGCGACATCGGCGCGATCGCCAAGATGGACCGCGTCAGAACGGGCGACACGCTCTGCGATCCCAAGAATATCGTGAAGCTGGCCGGCATGCCCTACGCCGAGCCGTGCTATTCCCGCGCCATCGCACCCAAGACGCGCGGTCAGGAGGAAAAGCTGGGCACCGGCCTCAACCGCCTGAACGAGGAGGACCCGACCTTTACCGTCATCAACAACGCGGAGACGCATCAGATGGTCGTTTCCGGCGCGGGCGATATTCAGATCGACGTGCTTGTGAGCAAGCTCAAGACCCGCTTCGGCGTGGACGCCGAGCTTGACACACCGCGCGTTCCCTACCGTGAAAAGATCCGCAAGACCGTTCAGAAGCAGGGCCGTCACAAGAAGCAGACGGGCGGCAGCGGTCAGTTCGGCGACGTGTGGGTCCGCTTCGAGCCGAACGAGGAGAGCGAGGAGATGGTCTTCGCCGAGGAGGTCTTCGGCGGAAGCGTTCCGAAGAACTTCTTCCCCGCCGTTGAAAAGGGTCTGCGCGAGGCCTGTGTCCACGGTCCTCTTGCCGGCTATCCGGTCGTCAACCTCAAGTGCGTGCTTTACGATGGATCCTACCATCCGGTGGACTCCTCCGAAATCGCGTTCAAGACGGCGGCGAACCTTGCTTACAAGGCCGCGATGCCCGAGGCTTCCCCCGTCCTGCTCGAGCCTGTGTGCGAGCTGAAGGTCACCGTTCCGGATCAGTACATGGGCGACATCCTCGGCGACCTCAACAAGCGCCGCGGCCGCGTGATGGGCATGAACCCGACCGGCGACGGCGAGCAGGTGATCGAGGCGGAGTGCCCCGAGGCGGAGCTGATGAGCTACGCCATCGACCTGCGCTCCATGACGCAGTCGCGCGGCTCGTTCACCATGCATTTTGTGCGCTATGAGCAGTGCTCCGCCGAGGCGCAGGAGAAGGCGGTCGCCGCCGCGAAGGCCATGCAGGAGGCGGAGTAAGCTTCGTCCGCAGCGCCGCCCTTTCAATGGGTCCATTCGGGCTTCCGGTCGAAGAGGGCGCGGATATGCGATTATAAAACAGCACAGTCCGGCAGGGCTGTTAACAAAACAGGGTCCGGGTCATTTGACCCGGACCCTGTTTTGTGCTTTTTGGAAATGCTTTCGGTGAACGAAGCTGCGGCTTTATGTACCGAAAGACCGGGAGCGTTGGGGCGCGGAAGTCCCCGATTCCGCATCCCCGCGTTTTGCTCTTCCCATCGGGCTGCCGCACGCCGTTTGGCGGATGCGGAGCCGACGCTCCCCGTACATGGGCGGGGCGTTATTTTCCGTCCCTTACGCGTTTCAAAAGAATCGCGCCCTTGAGGACCAGCAGCAAAAACGCCACGCCGATCGCATAAGCCTCCCGCGCCATTGCGAGAAATAATACGGTCAGTATGCCGAGCCCCATGGAAAGACCGGTGACGGATTTTTGGAACTTCTCCGCCTCAAAGCGGGTCAGCAATACCTTCACAAGACCGATCGCTGCCATGGCAAGGAAAAAGGTCCAATGGACCGCGCGGCTCATCCGGGCCGCGTCCGCATAGGAAAGCAGATCGACGGAGTAGATATGCCCGTTGACGGAGTTCGGATATAAGGGCAGAAATATCAAAGCACCGGCCATTATATCCGCAATTCCAAGCAAATAATCGCACATTTTCCGGATATTGGTTCGATTTTCGCTTTCGGCAACGGAGAGCAGCCTCTCCCCGGACAGCAGATCGTCGATCGTCACGGAAAAAAATCCGGAGATTTCCTTTAAGGAATCAATGCTGGGGTATCCCTTCCCGGATTCCCATTTTGAAATGGCTGTTCGGGACACAAACAGGGCTTCTGCAAGCTCCTCCTGCGTCAGGCCCCGGCTCTTTCTCAATTGCTGAAGCTTTTCATGAAACTCCATGCGCGCCCCTCCCGGTCACTTTTCACACAGCATAACGGATCCTTTATAGATTTTAAAGAGCCCCAGGCTCAGCGGCACCGCGCCCGCGATATCCGTGAGCCAGTGAACGCCGGACGCCAATCTTCCGATCACCATGCAGACCGAAAACAGCGCGGTGACGATACGGACGGCTTTTTTCACCGACTGGCGGCGGACTCTGCGGTCGACCTGCTCCACAAGGGTTGGCATAACGCACAGGATAAGAAGCGTGGTGGAGGAAGGATAGGACGGCTCCAATCTTCCGTCGATCAAGACCGGCCTGTAGTTAATGGGGACCATCTCAAATACAACGTAGGCCAGAAGGACAACGAGATAGTAAAGGCCCAGAATAAGAATGTCCTTATCCACACGGAACAGGCTCCGTCTCTTTACTAGCTGGCTCAGCCCCACTGCGGCGAACATAAGACCTACAAATATTGCGACCAGCCCAAGCCAGTCCGTGATGTGATAGACCGTCATGTGAACGCCCGTTAACCTGTGGAACCAGCAGTTAAATGCCGCAAACCCGATGTCCGTTCCGTTTTGACCCAGCGGCCGGACATCCACCGTTTTTATCAGTGCGGTCCAAATGCCGAATATAACGATCAGCAAGCCGCCTGCGGCTAAGGTCCCCGCTCCGTCTTTTCTGCTCATAAGAATGCCCTCGCTTTCCTGCCTTTCGGCCAGCATCAGGATAGCAAACGGCGTTACGGTTATCAAGAAACGCTTCGTCACAGGCGTGACACGATTCGTAACGTCCTTATAAGCACAGGGTTTTTACCGCTTTTTAAACGGTAAAATCAAAGCGCGCCGCCTCTTGCGGCGTCGGGACCATCCTCATATTATCATACCTTACCGCCGACCGCAAGGACGCGCGAAACCGCCGGGGACGGTCGAAGACGGCTTTTCATACGGGGAGCCGTATAGGTGTTCGTACCTTTAAACGGCGGCACATGATTTGAAACGAAAAAGGATCGGCTTAACGGCCCTGCGGTCCGTCCGGACGGACCACTGCCGCACTGCCCTCTTGCCCGGCAGGGAGCGTCAGCCCATGTGCGCCTCCGGTGCGGGCGGCGGGAGCCGCTTTTCCCGCCTGATCCCGGAGTAGGATCCGTCGCGGCACCGACCGACGGCCCGGAAGCCGAGGGATTCGTACCATGCGTTCAGGAAAGCGTTGTCGTCCGCGCAGTCCAAGCGAAGGAAACGGTCTCCCCGCGCGGCCGCAAGGCCTTCAAGCTCCGCAAGGAGCCTTCCGCCCATGCCTCCTGCCGAAGGGTCCGTTACAAGATTGTGGATATAGCAGGCATCCTCGGACACGCCGTCCCAGCGGCTGTCCGCCCGAAGAAGAACGGCTGCGCCGACGATCCCGCCGGCATGCTCCAAGACGAACAGTCGCCCGTCCGCAAGCTGCTTTTGAAAATAGGCGGGCGTATAGACATTAAGATAGTCCGTGACGTTCCATTGCCGCAGCCCATTTTGGTCCATCCAACGGACGCGGTTTTCATAAAGCCCGTAAATTGCCGCAATATCTGTTTCTGCGGCGGGACGGAAAATATGGTCCATAAAAACACCCCTTAAAAGCGCCGCTTTGCGGAGGCCGCCGGGATACCGAAGCGGCTGTCCCGTCTGCGGACCTTCGCGGCTGCGGCTGCGGATATTATACCATGAAGCGTCAGCGGAATGGTATATCCGCCATGCTTTTCGGTTGTCCGCGCGGCGGACGAGAAAAGCGGCTGGGATCAAAGTATAATAATTGCGGAGCAATTATTATACTGCATTTCCATGAAATGTGCCAAAGGCTTTCGGGTGAAATTCAAAAAAGGGCGCAGACTTGGCAGTATGGGGAGCGGCGCTTTGTCCGAGATTCGCGCACTTTTCCGCGAGCCGCCGGCCTCGGACGCCGGCCGATCAAAAATTCACCGAAAATTCATGACGCCCCGCTTGTGAAAAGCAGGGCGGTGTGCTAAAATACCGTTGAACTTGGAACGCCGCCGCCGCGGCGGATCGTGCCGAAAGGAATCAACCACATGGATCAGAATAATCAGAACAATAAAAAAAGCGGGAACAACGGGGGCGGACGCAAAAGCGTGATCTCCCTTCTGGTGTGGGCGCTGGTGCTGACCATCGGCTTTAATTATATGCTCTCGGCGATGGAGAAGGCCAAAAAAGCCGAAAGCACGAGCTTTATCCGCTACGACGAGTTCCTCTCCCTCGTTCGGGACGGGAAGGTCGCCGAGGTCGAGATTACGGACACGGAGCTGCTCATTAC
>CAKTJA010000001.1 GCA_934567115.1 uncultured Oscillospiraceae bacterium | reverse complement strand
GAAGAGGGACGGCTGCAAAAGCTGTCCGGAAAGAGCATCGCGGCGGTGCAGCCCACCGTGGTGATGGGAACGAGAGAGAGCCATTTCTTCAACGTGCGCTTCAATAATATGGAGCCGTGCACGCTGACCTACGAGCTGCTTGAGAAGGATTCCGGGGAGATCGCCTCCGACGGGATCTACACCGCGCCGGGCCGCGAGGGTGTTTTCGAGATCCGCATTTCCTGCGCGGAGCAGCCGCTGATCTCCACCTATGCCTACGCGGTGGTGAAGAAGAAGGACGCCCTTGAGGGCGCGGAAGCATAAAAACGCACGGCGTACAAACGGGAAAGGAGGCGGGACATGATCTACTATCCGCAGGGAATGGAGCTGGAGGTGGTCTCCAGAGTGTTTCACGGAAGCGTGAACGACGTTGACGTGTGCAGGGACCGGCTGTCCGCCTCCGGCGCGATGTATACGCTTTTGGCGGTGCACGACAGGGACTGCGCCAGAAAGATGCTCTCCGTGATGGAGGAGAACCGGCGCAGCGGCGAATGCCCCTGTCTGCTGCGCTTTTCGCAGAATGAGACGCTTCTGTTCCTGTTCCCCTATCGGGAGGAGCGGAAATTCTCCGCGTTTGCGCGGGGACAGATGACGAGCCCGGCGGCGGGAGAGGATATCTGCATCCGCCTTGTGATGGAGTGTCTGTCCGGCGGACTGCCGTGGCCGCTGCTGTATCTGGTGCTGGAGCAGGACTGCGTACAGATCGCCAAGGACAACACGGTGTATTTCACCATGACGCTCGACCTTCAGGCGCTGGACCCCGCGCGTACGGAGCGTCACTGCGTATCCGCCTGTGCCCAGATCCTGCTTGATTTTCTGGCGGGGCCGGTCGCCGGCGGGAAGCCGCGCCGCAAGGCGCTTAAAAGCTTCGAGCTGATCCGGAAGAAAATGAGCAAAAACGCCTACACCGGATTTCCGGAGCTGTATCAGGATATCAAGGTCACGGCCCTGCCCCCCGTGAAGCCGGGGCTGCGCAGCAGATGGCGCATTTTCTGGCAGAGCAACCGGGACCGGCTGTTTCGTCTGCTGCTCGTGCTGTGCGTTCTGCTGGCCGTCGCTGCGGTGGTGATCCTGATCTCTCAGCTGATTTTCGGCGACGTACCGCTGCTGCGGCTGTTCCGCCACACGTTTGACGTGATCGGAACGGAGAATCTTCACCGGGGAGGACGCATATGAAAAGAGTGGCATTGCTGACGGCGCTGCTTCTGGCGGCGGTCCTGTCCGCTGTGTGCGTCCTGCCGTGGGGAGAGCCGACCGGCGAGCTGGCCGCCGGTCCGGCGGAGACGGCGGACGGGGCGGTCCTCGCGGCGGAGAACCGTCGGTTCATCTCCCGGATCTATACGCTGCGGGAGGGCCGCATCGACGGGGTGTATGAGGAGCCGAGGCTTCGGGGCGGCGAGGAGCGCCGCATCGCGCGCGTCGCGGTCGCGGACGGCGAGGTGTGCTTCCTCCGTCTGCTCGGCGACGGCGGGGAGTGGGAGCTTGCGCGGCTGGAAAACGGCACGGCGCGGGCGCTGCACCGCGAGGCCTTTGAAGATGAGATCACGGTCACAGGATTGCAGGGCCGGGACGGGGTATTCTGGATCACCGGCATCGGCGCCAACCGCGCGATCTTTGTTTATGAGTATATAGCGGCGGAGGAGCGGACCTCTTTGAAAATGATCCTGCCGCTGTGGTGGCTCAGGGACGCTGCGGCGGCGGAATACGACGGAACGCTGATCCGGGCCGCCACGGTCTACGGAGACGCCTGCTTCATCACACCGGAGGGCAGGATCACCTACTCGCCCGACGCGGCGGAGCGCCCCGCGCCCGATATTTCCGTTGAGGGCTTCGGTCGGCTTCTGTGCAAGCGGACGCTGCTCCGGTGGGCGGCGCTGGTCTGGCTGGCGGCGGAGGCTGTGGTGCTGGCGGCGTACGTCGTCTGCCGCAGGGCGCTCCGTCTCGCCACGCGTCTGACGGCGGTCGGCAGCGTTGTGCTGCTCTTCTCGCTGCTGGCGGCGGAGGCTGCGGCCTTCTGCACGGTCAGCGATGCGGGCGGCCTGACGGCGGCGCGTCAAACCGCCGTGACGACCGGCGGCGCGCTTGCGGCGGTCTGGCTGGCGGGAACGCTTCTGCTTCGCATGGCGGCGGGACGCATCACCGCGCCCGTGCTTGCGCTGACTCGGCAGATGGATCGCATAGCGGACGGAGATTCCGCCGCGCGGGAGGCTGCGGACGGAAGAGATGAGCTGTGCCAAATGGACCGCTCACTTCAGATGATGTGCATGAACCTTTCGGTGCGCGACTACGAGACGGCGGCGACCATTCGCTCCTACCGGCGCTTTGTGCCCGAGAGGATGGCGGAGCTGCTCGACCGCCCCGTTGTCGAAGAGATCCGCCTTGGCGACAGCCGACGCATGACGGGAAATGTGTGCGTGTTCTCCGTCGGCAACCGCACGGAGGCGAGAAATTCGCTGGAGGACGCCGCGTTTCTGGAGTTTATCAATCACAGCTTCGGCGTTTTCCACGACTGCATCAGCGAAAATCGCGGCTGGATGGTCTCCGGAGGGCTTCGCCTTTCGGCGATGGAGGCGCTGTTTCCGAATTCGCCGGCGGACGGCGTTCACGCGGGGCTGGATTTCCTGGGAAAACTCCGCGTACAGGAAGAGGAGGGCGCTCCGGAGCCGAGGGCCTGCCTGATCCTGCACAAGGCTTCCTTCCTGTACGGCATCGCCGGTCAGGAGGAGTGCCTGTTCCCCTACCTCTCCTCCTCCGAGCTGGACTTTCTCGGCGGTTTCGCGCAGAAGTTCGACGCGGCGGGCGTGCGCATCGTCGCGACGGAGGCGTATTGGAAGCAGCTTGAGGGCTGCGGCTTTACCGCGCGGTACATCGGCTTCGTTTCCGCAGGGGAGCGGGGCGGCGCATACAAGCTTTACGAGCTGCTCGACGCGTATTCCGAGCTGGAGCGCGATCTGAGAAAAAGCTATGACAACCGCTTCCAGGAGGCGGTGAACCTCTTCTACCGCAATGACTTTTATCTGGCGCGCAATCTGTTTTCGACGCTTCTCCGGGTCTGCCCGGGCGACGGGATCGCGCGGTGGTACCTGTTCGCGTGCGAGCGCCTGTTCAATCAGGAGGGCGGCGCGGAAACGGATTACAGTCTGTTCGGACTTGAAACTTGATCCTGCCGGGAAGCGTGGCGGCGCTTTTGAACCGGCGGCTGGGAGGCGGAACGCGTGAAAAATCTGATTAGCATACTCGTCTCGGCGGTCAGAGCGAAGATCATGCCGCTGTGGATCAAGCTGCGGCTGTGGACGTCGCCGGCGTTTATCCGCTCGAAGGTCCTGGTTAGGATCCGGGAGTTTTTTACAAAGCTGCTGGACGTCCGCCCGAAGGACAAATGGGATTACTACCCGGTTTTTCGCTGGCTTGTCAGCAAGCGTCTGGCCTTCGCTCTGGCGGTGGTGCTGGGACTGGCCTCACTTTTGTACATAACCATGATGCTTCCGGACGACCTGCCCGGCGGAAGCGGAGGCGTTCCGACCTACCGTTATCGGTCCGTTCCGCTGAAATTTTACTCGGGAACGGTAAATATTCTGGGCAGAGACGGCTATCTCGCCTACACCGGCGAGGTGGACGGCGGCGCGGCCAACGGACAGGGCACGCTTTACGCCGCGGACGGCGGCGTCGTTTACGAGGGGCAGTTTGCCAACAGCATGTACAACGGCAGCGGCGCGCTGTATTATCCGGGCGGCAGCCCCCGGTATGTGGGCGGCTTTACGGATAACGAATACAATGGGGAGGGCAAATGCTACCGCCCCAACGGTGTTCTTGAGTACAGCGGAGAGCATGTGCTCGGCGTGCGGACCGGCAGCGGCGCGCTGTACAACAGCGTGGGCGGCAAGGTGTTTCAGGGAAGCTTCCTCGGCGGGGAGATCGTCTATCAGGATTTCCTGTCCCGACCGACTGCGGAGGTCCCGCAGCTCTACAGCGGAGAGAGCGCGGTCTATCAGGGCGGCGGCGAGTACTGCGTCACCATGCCGGAGATCGACGCGGTCTACGCGGTGAAGGACGGAAGCAACACGCTGGAGAACGAATGGACGGTGGACCGCCTGTATGTGCTGCATGGCAGCGTTTCGCTCGAGAGCGGCGTATGCGTCACGCTGCGCGAGCTGACGGCCGCGCTGGGAGAGCCGCTGTATTTCGGCGACGCGTGGGTCGATCTTCCGGAGGCCGTCGCATGGAACATGGCGGCGGAGGGGCAGACCGACCGGATGGAGCCGGTGCGGATAAACGCCGACGCCGATTTTGAGAACGTATTTTCCGTCTCGGACTATGACCGGGATTTTCAGATGTATCTGTACACCTTCGAGCAGAACGGACTGCTCTACACCTTTTACTTTACGGAAGCCGGCGCGTCCGAGTTTGTGATGTACGCCATTGAGAAGTCCTGACCGGACGCATGAGGGAAAGGGGGCGGGTCCCATTCGAAACAGAGGATGCTTTCGCGGGCGGCTGACCCGCCTGTGCGCGCTGCTGCTGTGCGCGGCGCTGCTGTGCCCCGTCCTGACGGCGGAGGCCGGCGCGGCGCTGAACGTGAGGACCTTCCGCCTTGAGCAGGCCCAGCGCATGGCGCTCAGCGCCAGCAGCGACGTCAGCAAGCAGAACAATCAGATCATCCTCAAGCGGATGAAATATGTCGAGGCGGTGGAGGGTATCCGCGCCAAGGTGAAGAACCTGCGCAGCTTTCGCTGGTCGCCGCTGCTGAGCTTCAAGTTCCCGCAGCAGCTTTCGCTGACGGAGGAGTACGACCTGAACGTAAAGCCGCTGACGATCCAGACGGAGATCGACACCCTCAAGCACGGGCTGGACGACCTGAAATATGAGATCACGCACAAGGCGAACCAGCAGTATTTTGAGGTCTATCTTTTGCAGGAGACGGTCGCCTTCCTCCGCTCACGGCTGGAGGACGCGCAGGAGCAGCTGAAAAGAAATCAGGCTGGCCTGAGCGCGGGGAGAGCCGTTCAGAGCGATGTGGACAAGGCGCAGAAGACGGTGGAGACGCTCACGTCCGATCTGTCCGCCCGGATGAGAGAGTTTGAAAACGCGAAGACAAAGCTTTCCGAGCTGGTCGGCATGGACGTGACCGTGGGCTATACCTTTGCCAACGGCTTCAAGGCTGCGGAGATCCCGCGCGAGCAGCTTGACGCGCTGACGCAGTACACGCTTGACCACGACCAGTCCTTCTATGAGGCGAAGGCCGCGACCTCCACGGCGCTGCTGAACGTGAACTCCTACGAGGGACTGATGCGGAGCCAGTACGGCTCCAAGATGAATTCCATTCAGACCTACATCAACATGGCGAAGCAGGGCATGGACGTCGACTACGGCGCGTTCCAGATCAAGTATAAGGAGATGCTCAACACGCTCGACAGGCCGTGGAACGGGAAAATACGAATTCTCTTTTTCCGCTTTTCGAAGGAATGGTTCAAGGGCGAGATCGACGGCACCCGCTATATCGAGGACGAAATGTACGCGGTGTACACCGCCTGCATGGAGTACGGAAACGCCAAAAAGGAGCAGGACGCGCTGGAGAAGGAGCTGCGCTCGCAGGTGCGCGACACCTATGAGGCGGTCGTCACGGGCTGGAACAGCTATCAGACGCTCGGGAAGCTTTCCGAGCAGAGCCGTGAAACGCTCGACCGGCTGCTGACGCTCAACCGAATGGGAAAGGCGACCTATACCGAGGTCGCCGAACAGCAGGAGGCGTACCAGACCGCGCAGCAGGACGCGCTGGACGCGCTGAAGGAATACAATGTGACGCTCAGCGAGTTCGACCGGCTGACCTGCGGCGCGGTGACGAAGTACCTGAAGGGGACCGGGATGGGGCTTGACGCGGGAGAGGGCGGAGACGCCTACGCCGTGCTCGACCCGATCAACGACCCGTACTACTATATCTACACCAGCGTGGCCGACCTGACCTTTTATATCGGCGTGAGCATCCCCGACGGCTTCGACCCCATGATCGACAGCTTTGAGGTGTGGTACGCGGGGACGCAGATCGGCGAGAGAACGCCGGTCGGGACGGAGCTTCGGCATCTGGCGCTTGACTATCAGGACACCGGCATGCTGACCATCCGGCTGTACAACGGCGGCACTTATGTTGACGAGTGCGAGGTGGACGCCTCCGTTCCCCGCGACGTGCTCGACATTCAGAGGGCAGAGGAGGAACGGGAGACGGAGCGGGTCGTCGGTGCCTACACGGTGAGCACGACGATGGAAGGTGGCGTTTCCGTTTCGGAGCTGAAGCTTTCCGTCAACGCGGCGGAGCGCGCGGCGTACTACACGCTGACCTACGGAGAGCAGAGCATCTACACCACGGAGCGAAGGCCGATCGGCGAAAGCTTTTCCTACCTGACGCTGCTGATCGTCAGCCTTGAGGACGTTACCGCAGGGCTGTACGACAGCGAGGGAGCGCTGATCGAGGAGGTCCGCTTCGACGCCGCCGCGCAGGAGCTGGTGACCGTCGTTTCGCAGACATGAGAGAGGAGGAAGCGGCTATGACACAACTGATCCGATCCAGACGCTGGCTCACCGTTTCGGCGGCGGTGCTTCTGGCGGGCGCGCTTGTGCTGGGAACGCTGTATGCCCGCGGGTTCTGGGATGAGAGCCGGGCGGTCCATATCAAGGCGCAGGACGTTGAGACCTCGACGCTTGCCATCGGTACGCACCTGATCCACCTCTCCGCGCTGACGGACAGCATCTATGAGATCGCCGAGAAATCGGCGGAGGAGTCGGGACAGGACCAGATCTACTACAAGTCCGAGCTGGGCGGGGACGCATGGTTCAACATTTCCTCGGCCGCCTCGCTGTCGGACATCACCGTGTCCGGGTCTCCCGTCACGGATGAGGAGATCGAGGCGCTGTATTTCACCCACCACACAAAGTCCGACAAGGTCACCTACGACCTGCGCACGGGGCAGGCGGTGAACATCTTCAACATCCGCGACCCCTACGAGCTTGAGTCGCTTGAGGAGCTTTCCCCTCTGAAAATGCAGTACGATCAGGTGCTGGAAACGCAGGGGGAGAACGACGTGACCGCGCGCATCGACGAGATCTGGAAAACGCCCGTCAGCGGGCAGAGCGGTCCCGCCGAAATTCGGGAGCTGGACGAAAAGCTGGACGGACTTCAGGCGTATCTGAACGTTCTGACCGAGAACGGCGCGGACTCGCGTGAGATCGACTGCGTTTCCGGCGTGATGGCGGCGGTGGACGCGGCCCGCCGGTACGAGGTGTTCTCCCTGCTGGAGCCGCTGCTTTCCGAGTATCTTGACGAGCTTGGAAAGGGCGACACCACCACGATCACCACCGGAGAGGGCGACGATAAGGAAACGGTCGAGATCCTCAACACCGACCCGGAGATGATGAGCGCCGTGTCCGAGAGCCTTGGAAACGTACAGGCGGCGATGATCACGCACGGCGGGAATATGCTCGACGAGGGGACCACCGTGATGAGCAGGACGGAGTACGGCTTTTCCAACGACCTGATCGGCCACGCGCAGAGCGGCGACCACGCCTCCTGCGACACGGATGTACAGAATCTGCTGCTGCTGAACAACATTCTCAACGACGTGATCTCCGACCGGCCGAGGGAGCTGGCACTGCTGGAGGGAACGCTGCTGCCGGCGGGAAGCTCCGCCTATTTGCAGGCGCTGGGTCAGGGCGAGAACGCGGAGTACAGGGCGGAGGTCGCGAAAAATTCCGCCCGGGCGCTGCTCAACCGCCTGATCGGCGAAAACGAGAGCGAGGTCAACACCCGCCGGGGTGAGCTGGAATTTCTGATCGAGGCGAAATGCAGCCGCGTGGACCCCGCCGCCGGAATGGAATTTATCGACCAGCGCCTGTCGCTGACGACGGTGAGCTTTGCCTCCGCCGTTCCGCGGGACGCGTTTGCGGAGACCTGTCTTGCGTCCGTGGACGCGCACATTGAATTTCTTACGAACAAGCGCCGCGCGCTTGAGCTGGCCACGGGCGGGAACGCCATGGATGAGCTGACGGCGGAAAAAGAGGCGCTTCAGACCAAGCGGCTCGCGGCGCTGGATAAAAACGATCTGGCCGGCGCCAAATCGCTTGAGGAGCAGATATCCGCCGTCGAGGAGGAGATCCGCGCCATCGAGACAGAGGCCGCCGCGCAGATCGCCGAGACGCGCGCGCAGATCGAGGAGCTGGAGCGGCAGTCAGCCGCCGCGCCGGATGACCGGGACCTTCAGGACCGGCTGAGCGCCGCGAAGGCGGAGCTTTCCAATCTGGAAAACAGCCTGTCGGACGGGTCTCTCGGCTCCATGACGGCGGAGCTGAAGCGAAGCGCGCTTGACGGCATTGCCGACGGCGGCGCGGAGGGCATGGCTGCGGCGTCCGACGCGGTCGACGCGCTCTCCGGTCTGCTGGCGACGGACCCGAAGCTGGTGCTGCCGGCGATGCAGGAGATCTACAACAAGCTTTTGACCGGCGGCGGGAACGACGCGCTGATCGACACGATCGAGCAGGCCATTCTGGATAATCCGAACGCCCTGCGGGAGGAGCTGTCCGCCGCGCAGCTGCGGGAGATCGCAAAAGGCTATCTGGCTGAAAACGGCAGCGCCGCAGAGACCGGGAACGGCTTTGGCACGGGCGGCTCGGGCACTGGAAGCGGGAGCGGCTCCGGAGCGGGCGGCTCGGGCACCGGGAACGGGAGTGGCTCGGGAACGAGTGGCTCAGGCACCGGGAGCGGTTCCGGAACAAGCGGCTCCGGTACACAGCTGCTGGGGACCGGCGGCCTGACGGACGCTGCGGCGCGGGACGCCGCCATAGAGCTGGCCGCGCTTCAGATGTACTGCGACGAAACGGGGAGTCGCGCGGCCTCGCAGAGGATCGCCGCCGCCGCGCAGGAGCAGAAGAATCTTGGAAATCCTCTGGTATTTGAGCGGATCGCGGACAGCACGGGAGAATATGTCCCGCTTTCGGCGGTCCAGACGCTGACCGGACGGCGGTACGTGTGGAACAAAAACGCGTCCCTCGGCGTGCTGGCGCGCGGCAGCGACTACTACGGTTTTACGGTTTATTCCGACAGCGTCCTGCGGGACCGCGAGGGCGTGAAGACGGAGACGATGCCGCGCAGCGCCCGCTATCGCGCGGGGATCCACATTCCGGAGGAATACGCCTATGACAGCTTCGGCGTACAGGCGCTGTATCTGTCCGGAACGACGCTCGGCTGCGCCTGCGACGACGCAGTGCTGGCGAAGGCACAGGAGCTGTTTGCCCTGTTCCTCGCGGCCTGAGCCGGGGAAGAGAAAGGAGCGATGCAATGGCTGATTATCCCATTATATCCGATGTGTCCCAGCATATGGTGCGCATCCTCCGGGAGAAGATGTGCCCGGAGCCGATCCCGTCCCCGAACAACATTTCCGTCTCCTCCCCGGCGGAGCAGGATGTGGACTACATCCTCGGCCTGTATCTTTACGACATCAGGGAGGAGGGCGAGGTGGCGATCCCCTCGCTTGTGGGGACCGGGCGAACGCGCCTTCAGCGTCCGCCCAGACCGTACAGCCTGTACTACATGCTGTTCATCAACGGTTCGTCGCAGATGGGCCTGAAGGCCGCCGACACGCAGAAGATCCTCGGCAGGGCGGCGCAGATCATCAATGACGGCAACTCCGTGGATCCCGTGCGGCTGCAAAGCTGGCTGGAGACGCAGGAGCCGCCCATTGTATTTTCCCCGGCGAAGATCACGCTGGAAGACAAGGTGCGCGTCTGGTCCGCGATCAACAAGCCCTATCAGGTGAGCCTTTTTTACAAGGCCGCGCCGGTATTCCTTTCCAGCGAGATCGTGGTCGATCCGCCGCGCGTTACACAGGCGGAATTTACCGTCGGCATGCTGGACGGAGGGGGGAGCGGATAAATGGAGAAGACAGCCGTATTCACACACCGCCTCGACCTTGCGCTTCGGCTTGTGGACACCACGTCCGGCGCGGGCGTTTCCGGCGGCGGCGTGACGGTCCGCGTGGACGGGAAGAGCGTCCGCTTCGGCGAAAAGGGCGGAGGAATGCTGATCTTCCAGAATCTCGGCAAGAGCAGCTTCCATCTGGAGGTATCCTCGCCCGCCTTTGAAACGGCGGAGCTGGATGTGGAGACGGACACGCTCGACAAGGGGCTTCCCCTGCTGGAGCTGCACCTGATCCCGAGCCGGGGCTATCCCGGCCCCGCAGAGTTTCTGACGCTGGAGGGAACGCTGCCCGGCATTGAGGAGCTGTCCGCCGTCCGGGCGGGCGACAGCGCCTGTCTGATCCGCGAGTTCGACCCGCGCAAGCGGCTGCTCAAGCTGTTCAACCCGCACCATCTTTCGATGGACCGCGTGCTGTATGCGCTCGTGGACCCAGACAGCGAAAGCTATGAGCCGTTCCGCATCGTGCGCATGCAGGACGCGCAGACCGCGAAGACGGACCGCGTGCTGGAAACGGAGTTTCGCAACTACTTTCCCGTCAGCCCGATGGTCCTCGGACGATGCGGCGGGGACGGAAGCTACTGTCTGCGCGTGCGGGACGACGCCGCCGAAGCGAAGTGGATCGTCCGATGGACGGAACGGGGCGAGGTCCGGTTCCGGACCGTGGACTTTCGGCGGGAGCCGCAGCCCGAGCTGAAGGGGGGCGGCTGATATGGGCGTACCGGTCGTGGCCGGCGCCGCGTGCCTGTGCACCATGGGCACCGCGCCGGGACAGATCAACCCGACGAACCAGATGGCGATCCGCATCGGCGGAAAGCCGGCCGCCAGCATCGCCGACGCGGCGCCGATCAGCAATGTCGGAAGCTGCGGGATGTGTACCTCGCTGGCGAATCCTGCGGTGGCCGCCGCAACGGCGGCGGCGCTCGGCGTGCTTACGCCGCAGCCCTGCGTACCGTCCCCGGTGGGGACGTGGGTCTGCCCGGGCAAGGTCCGGGTGGCGGGGAAGCCGGTCCTCACCAGCGAGGGAAAGCTGACCTGCGCCTACGGCGGCACGATTTCCATTATGAACCCTGGCCAGATGACCACCAAAATATAAATTGAACCGCACACACTCAAACAAGTTGTTCAAAAAATGAAAGGAGGAAGGTTTCGGGGCAGCGTCCCCGGAATCGAAAGAACTATGGCTGAGTATCTGTCTCCCGGCGTCTATGTGGAGGAATACGAATCCTCCCCCCGCGCCATCGAAGGCGTTGGCACCAGCACTGCGGGCTTTATCGGCATGACGGTGAAGGGCCCCACGGTGGGCGCGCCCTCCCTCGTCACCAGCTTCGCGGATTTCCAGCGGCAGTTCGGCGGCTACCTCAGTGAGTACACTCACGGCGAGTACCGCTATCTGCCCTTTGCGGTGGAGCAGTTCTTCACCAACGGCGGCACCCGCTGCTTCGTCACCCGCGTGATCCCGGAGGATGCGAAGGTCGCGTCCGGCAAGTCCGGCATTCTCTCTCTGCGCGCCGCCAACGAGGGCAAGTGGGGCAACCGCATCCTCGTCAGCTTCACCACCGTCAACCGCCGCAAGATGCAGCTGATCGCCAAGGAGGGCGACCTGGTCTACACCGCCAGAAGCGCCGCCGGCTTTGCCGAGGGCGATCTGGTCGAGTTCGCCGGCGAGCTGAACCGCATCTCCGCGATCTTTGAAAACACCGTCACCTTCGAGCAGGCCTTCTCCGGGGACCCGGTGGACGCCGCGCTTGTGCCCAAGGCCGTGCTCTACTCGGTCGAGATGGACGTCACCGTCCGCTATGAGGGCGAGACCGAGGTGTACGCCGGCGTGAACCTGAACCCCACCTCCTCCGCTTATCTGGCCGAGAAGCTTCGCGCCAGCAGCCTTCTGGCGGTGGAGGACGTGGACGCCGCGCCCGAGATCGCAAACCCCGTCAGCCTGATCTTCGGCGAGGGCAAGCTGGCCGGGACGCTGGCCTTCACCGGCGGCAGCGACGGCACGATGGAGTCCGTCAACGCGGGAACGTATATCGGCGTTGACAAGGGCCCCGGCAAGCGCACCGGCATCCAGTCCTTTATCGAGAACACCGTGGCAAGCATCATCGCCGTGCCCGGCGTTACGATCCCCGAGGTGGTCGTCTCTCTGGTCGCCCACTGCGAGAATCTGCAAAACCGTTTCGCCATCCTCGACATTCCCAAGGATAAGGTGAAGGTCGGCGATGTGCTCGAGTATCGCGGCATCGTGGATTCCACCTATGCCGCCATGTATCACCCCTGGGTCCAGGTGTTCGATCCCGTGACCAAGAAGCCCGGCTTTGTGCCGCCCTCCGGCTCCGTGGCCGGCGTGTACTCCCGCACCGATGTGACGCGCGGCGTACACAAGGCGCCCGCCAACGAGGTGGTGCAGTGCACGGGACTGTCCGTCGGCTACAATAACGGCGAGCAGGATATTCTCAACCCCGCCGGCGTGAACCTCATCCGCGCGCTGCCCGGTCAGGGCATCCGCGTCTGGGGCGCGCGCACCGCAAGCTCTAACGCCAGCTTCAAGTATGTCAACGTCCGCCGCCTGTTCATCTATGTGGAGCAGTCCATCAAGACCGCGACGAGCTGGGTGGTGTTCGAGCCGAACAACTCCTCGCTTTGGGCGCGCGTTCAGATGACCGTGTCCTCCTTCCTGGAGAATATGTTCCGCTCCGGCATGCTGGCCGGCGACACGCCCGACGAGGCCTTCTTCGTGGACATCGGGCCGAGCACCATGAGCCGCGACGACATTATGAACGGCCGCCTGATCTGCGAGATCGGCATCGCGCCCAGCCGCCCGGCCGAGTTCGTGATCTTCCGCGTGACCCAGTTCACCTCCGAGGCTGCGGGAGGCGCCGCCGCCGAATGATCCGAGCGGGCGGCAGGCCCGAGTGATTCAAACAAAAATTATGACAAAGGAGACTTGAGACATGGCAACTGATATGAACAGCGCGGGTATGGCTTATCCGCTGACAAAAATGAACTTCCTGGTGTCCATCCCTGATCTTTCCGGCTCCATGGCCGCCTTCAGCGAGGTCACCGGCATCGAGGCCAGCGTGGACGTGGTGGAGTTCCGTCAGGGCAATGCGCACTCCCTGGCTCCCGTCAAGATCCCCGGCCTTGTCAAGCACGGCAACATTACGCTTAAGATGGGCTACACCATCGGCAACGGCTTTAAGGATTGGGTGCAGGACTGCGTGAGCGAGACCCGCGGGGCGATGCCGCGCAAGACCGTTACCATCGAGCTGCTCGATATCCGCAGCGGCTCTCCCAACGCCGCCTATGAGACGGTCAAGGGCAACATCACATGGATCCTGAAGGAGGCGTGGGTCACCAAGTACAGCGGCCCGGATCTGAACGCCTCCGCCAGCGAAGTGGCGATCGAGACCGTCGAGCTGGCCTATGAGGAAATGACGATCCCGAGCTAAACCGCACGGGGCGCGCCTGCGGGGGAGGGCGGAGCACTCCGCCCTCCCCGGGCGAAAAGGGGCAATTTAAGGCGGCGCTGCCGCGTGGAGGATTTCTATGACGACCGTATACGATTTTGAGCTGCCCAAGGGCTTTGTGGATCAGCAGGGCGTTGTGCACAAGCGGGGGAAAATGCGCCTTGCGACCGCCGGCGACGAGATCGCCGCGACGCGCGATCCGCGCGTACTGGCCAACCCGTCCTATCTGACCGTGGTTGTTCTCTCCGCCGTGATTACGGAGCTGGAGGGGCTTGACGCCGTCGTACCCTCCGTTGTGGAGCGGTTTTTTACGGCGGACCTTGCTTTTTTGCAGGATATGTATCAGCGCATCAACAATGTGGAGCCGCCCACCATGCGGGCCGTGTGCCCGGACTGCGGCAAGAGCTTTGAGGTTCCCATAAATTTTACGCGAGAGGGTTAACGCTGTATCCGAAAGAGGAGCTGTACCGGGAGATGAGCTTTATCTCCTACTATTTTCACTGGAGCTCGGAGGATGTGCTGGCGCTGGACCATTTCAGCCGCCGGCGCTGGTGCGAGGAGATCTCGGCCATCAACAGCAGTTTGAATCCCTCAAAAAAGAAAAAGGAAAAAAGCATTCTTGAATTTGGAAGAAAATAACGGGTAAGGAGGCGCATCGCCATGGCCGGCATTTCGGACCAGAACTGGGTCGTTTGGAATCAGGGAAAAAATCCGCTGGTCAATTTTAACTTCATGCTGCGTGTGGAGCTGCTGTTCGACCTGCCCTGTAAAAGTGTGCGGGCCTTTTCCAGAGAGCTGGAATACGACTACATCCAGGAGGGCGGTCTTAACGACTATGTCCACATGCGGCGAAAGCCCATCTCCCGGCCCTTCACACTGGAAATAGAACGGTATGTTGGCGTGGATTATATGGATCCGCTGCCGCTGGGGGCGGATCTCACGCTGCCGGTGCTGCTGTTTGTCAGCAGGAACCACGACCAGTTTATCCCCGGCGTGGTGGCGCGGACCTATGTGTTCACCGGCTGTACGGTCATGAAGAAGACCTACGGCGATCTTGTCGCCGATCAGTCCGGGCTTCTCGTGGAGACCACGACGCTCGGCTATCGTGAGATGCTCTGCGTGGATATCCCGTGGAGCGAGGTGGGGGACGACATTTCCAAGGACGTGAAGACCGTTCCCACCAACGCGAGGACGCTTGATAAAACGCCGGCGGAGCTGAAGGCGATCGGGCAGGATCTTTACAATCAGGCGCTTGCGGCGCGGGACCGCGCGAAGGACGAATTTGCCGTGGCGGACGCGGACGCGTTGATCGAAGAGCTGACGGAGACGCTGGCGGAGCTGCGCGCCGCGACGGGCGCGGGAGGCGCTCTGACGCAGCGGCTGGACGCGGCAAAGCGTGGGCTTAACGGCGCGGGCGGCAAGACGAAAAAGGCGCTTGCCGACGAGGCGGAGCAGGAGATTCCCGCCGCGCGGGCCGCAGCGGACGAAAAGAGAGAGGACTGGGCGGAGAAGGACGCGCAGCGCCGCAGGGCGAAGGACGCGCTGGACGCGCTTGGCGAGGAGATAGAGGAAAAGCGCAGGGAATCCAGAGGACTGGATATGCAGCTGGCGAAGAACGGCGTGGAGAGCGCGGAGCTGGAAAACAGCCTTCCGGCGGAGCTGCGGGAGGAGAGCGCGGCGCAGACCGCGCTGGATCAGGCGCAGAAGGCATACGATGCGGCGGAGAAGGAGCTGCGGCAGACGCAGGCCGAGTACGACGCCGCGCCCGAGTCCGTTGATGAGGGCGAAGAGAACGAAGAGGGCGCGGAGAAGCCGCGCACAAAGGCGGAGCTTGCGCGCGATCTGGAAACGATGGCCGAGCTTCGCAACGAAGCAAAGCGGGCGCTGGACAACGCCGCCCGACAGAGAAAGAACTGCGCCGAGCTTGCAAAGCTCAGGAGCGAGCGGGAGCAGCTGGAGGCGGAGAAGAAGCGGCTGGAGGCGGAGCTGTCCGACCTCGGCACGACGGCGCTGAGCGAGGCCGAGCAGGAGGAAGCGGCGGCGAGAGCCGCGGCGGACGCGGCGTCCTCCGCGTATGAAAAGGCAGAGGACGAATGGAAGGACACGGCGGCCCGCGCGGAGGCGGCACGAAACGCCGCCGGTGCGGCGGACCGCGAGCTGGCGGACGCTCAGGCGGCGCTGGAGCGCGGCATGGGCCAGATCAATCCCCTGCAAAACAGCTTGACCAACATGAAGCTGCGCAGAACGAAGGGCGAAACGGCGCAGAAGGACTGCGCGGGTCAGCATGACAGGTGCAGGGATAAGAACGACGAGCTTCAGGCGGCGTCGGAGGGCGACCTGCTGAGTGTGAACCGTTTGTTTGAAGAAGTGAAAAAGCTCTCCCGGCAGACCTGCCTCCACGAGAGGCAGGTGCGCGAAACGTGCCAGCACATGCAGGCCGCGCGCAAGCTGCTTTCGGAGGTTGTGGAACTGCCCGCCGGGGCCTGAACGGGTAACGGCGGACAGAGGAGGTCCTTATGCTGACGCTGAAAGCTCCCGTTCAGTTACATATCACACAGGCGCTCACCGCGAATGTGGAGAGCTTCTGCGAACGGCTCCGGGGCAATTACGACCTGCTGGGCGCGCACTTCGCGCCGAAGGACCTCCTGTTTTTGATGACCGCGCCGCCGGAGCTTCCGGAGGAGCCGGGAGGCATGACGACGCTGGTCAATCAGCAGAACACGGTGGACGTGCGAAGCGTCACCATGGAAGTGGTCAACAACGTGGTGAACCGCATTCTCCTTGACGGGACAGAGCAGTTCACCTATCAGGATCAGGTCTATATCTCCACGGTGCTGGACCGGCTCGGCATTTCCGACGCGGCGCGGTTTATGGAGCAGGTGCGCCAGCTGCGCGCGGAGAGCGGGAACACGCTCCGCCTGACGCAGCTGTACCGCGACGGGCTTGAGCGGATCGTGCAGAAGCAGCTGTCGGGGGAGCCGGTCCCGCCGCTTCCGCTGCGCGCGGAGAAGAGCGGGGAGGCGGAGCAGCCCCGGCAGACGGACGGCATGACGCTGTTCATGGAGATATTCGACCGGCTGGATACGGCGAAGCTGTATGAGACGATCCACGCGTTCCAGCGGAGCCTGACCGGCGCGGACGGGATCTTCCGCGCGCAGGAGCTGAGGCTTTCGGAGCAGCTGCGTGTGAGCAACGCCGTGGCGCTGACGGAGCTGAAGCAAAAGCTCTATGAGCGGCCGCAGCTTCATCTGCTCAGCCATGTGAACCGGTACGAGGACGGGACGATCCTCGAGCCGCCGCAGGATGGGGAGCAGGTGCTCTCTCAGGCGGCGGCGGCAGCGCTGCTTTCCACTGTGGACCATACGGTGGTGGAGGTGCTCAACCGCCCGCAGCTTCGGCAGGAGCAGTGGGTGAGCATCCAGAACGCGCTGTGGCAGACGGCGGAAAATTCGCTGTCGCGGTTTGAGACGTATCACAGTCAGCCGCAGTCGGCCGCGCCGGTGCAGCTGCACGCGGATTCCGTGTGGGAAAGCTACGCGCAGGAGCTGAAGGAGTATCAGACGCTTTACCGGCAGTTTTTCCCGACGGAGAAGCTTTTTGCTTTCCCGGGGACCGAATCGGAAACGGACGACGAAGAGCGTCCCATGCGCGAGGGCGCGCAGCCGCAGCGCTCCGAACAGCGGGAGAGCGGACGGGGCGAGAGCCGTCCGGCCCGGGATATAGAGCGATCCTCCGCATGGCGGGAGACACGCGAGCTTGAGCGGCGGACGCTGCGCGAGCTTCTGTCCGGCGCGCCGGCTGCCGACGGAAGAGCGGACGCTCCGGTGCCAGAGGGTCCGGAGCTGACCTATTGGAATCAGACGGTGGAGGGCGATTCGGTCCAAAACCGGCAGAGCACACAGATTTTCAACGAAGCGCCGCGCCCGGTACGGGAGGAGAGACCGTCGGACGCTTCGCAGCCGGCGGCTTCGGCGTCGGCGCTTTCACCGGAGGAGCGGGAAGCCGCTCTGCGGAGCGAGCGTGAGCGAGAGCTTCACAGCGAGCGGCTGCGGGAGACGATCCTGCGTCAGCTCAGCCGGGGGAGCGGGCAGCTCGTCCCGCAGAGGGAGACGGCGGAGCTGATCCCCGCAAGGGCGGGGGAGCCGGTGGAGACGCTGCCTGAGCGGACGGCGGAGCATATTTTTACGGAACGGACCGATTCGAAGGACAGCGCATTGTACCGCGACAGCCGGGAGCTTGAGCGGCGCACGCTGCGGGAGCTGTTCGGACGGACGGAGCATGAAACGCTGACGCGCGCGGCGGCGGAACCCGCGTCCCGCGTCCTTCGGGAGGGGCAGTCGCCCACGGAGGAGGCGGCGCGCTTCCCGATGCGCGAGGCGAAGGCAGGGACTGCCGCACCGCGCACGGAGCGCGAGCTTAGAACGGAGATCGAACGGCTGAGCGGGCTATGGCCCCCGCAGCCGTCCGCGAGGACCCCGATGCTTTACAGAGAGCGCGTCGACCGGGAGGAGGAGCGGCTGCGCGAGCTTCGAGAGACGCGGCTGCATACCGACTCCGTACTGGAGCGGCAGGAGAGAGCGGTCCCGTGGCCGGAGGCGTGGCGGCGGCCCGTGGTCCCCGAGCGGACGGAGGTCCCGCCGGTTACGATGACGCCCCGCGAGGCGGAGGAGCAGGCCCCGGAATTTCTGCGTGAGGAGCTCACCCGGATCGACCAACACAACCGCACGGTTTTGCAGGCGATGCGGGAGGAGAGCGGGAAAAAAGAGACGCGGCTCCCCGCCGCCCCGGACATTCAGAGGACCATGCGCTCCGCGCTGCGGGCGCTGGAGCGGCCCGAGGAGGTCCTGCGGGAGATCTATGAATCGCGCGCCGACGCGCCCGCCGTCGTCCATCCCGCGCCCGACAGTGGGGAGGAGGCGATCCTTCGTCAGGCGGGCGCGGAGAACCGCGCGCTGTACGAGACCGTGCTGGCCTATCGGAAGGACCCGGAGGGCACGCTTGCAAAAGGCTTGCTGCGCCCCGGAAATCAGGGCGCGCTTCAAGCGGCGCTGAGGGCGGCGCAGGAGCGGGAGGTTCCGGTCGAGAGCCTGTCCGCGCAGCCGCCGGAAAAGGAGCTGCTGCGGCAGCCGCAGACGGAGAGCGCGGCGGAAAGTCTGGCCCGCCTGACGGAGGGCGCGCGCGCCGCCGTGCAGGAGAGCGCCGCACCGCTCCCGGCGGTGAAGATCGTTCATAAGCAGACGGCCCCCGATGTGACGGAGGAGCTGCTTGAGCGGATGCAGGAGAGGCAGACCCGCGACGTTTCCCGCACGGAAACGGTTGACAGGACCACCCGGCAGCAGACCCGTCAGGTGGACGTGAACCAGATCGAGCGCAAGGTCGTGGCGCAGACCACGGAGGATATAACGGAGCTGGTGAACCGGACGCTTGCAAGGCAGATGAGATCCATCTCCGATCAGGTGTACCGGCAGATGGAAAAGCGCCTACAGGCGGAGCGCAGCCGCAGAGGCAGACTGTAGCGCGGGTCATTTTTGAAGGGGGCGGACAGACATGGCGATGAGCATCGGACAGCAGGCGGCGGCCTCGCTGACCGGAAATATAGAGACGGCGCTTCTGGTGATCCACGATTACAGGGAGCGGGCCGCAAAGCTGAACGAGGGCGTGACCGGCGGCCTCAGCGTGGCGCAGACGCTCAGCGCGCTGAACAAGGCGCGCGTTCGGGCGACCGCCGCGGCGCTGGAGAACGGCGCGCCGCCCAGCTATCCCGGCAGTCAGGACCGCACGCTGCGTGTGCAGTTCAACCCGTCGGAGCTGACGCTCAACGCCTCCGCCGTCCCGAAAAGCGAACAGGACGGGACCACCGGAAGAAGCCGCACGATGGCTGTCGAGGACGCGAAGCTGAACCTGACGGTGATGCTCTACTTTGACGACATGCAGACCTATGACGCGTTCATGTGGGACAAATTTACCGCCGGGTTCACGGCGCAGGGCGTTTCCAACGCGGTGAAAATGGGTAAGGACGCCGTTGGAAAGGGAACGGTCCACAGCGTTCAGGGACAGGTGGAGGCGCTGGTGGCGGCGCTTCGAAATCCCTATACGCGGTCCATTAGCTTCCGCTGGGCGGACTTTGCGTTTATCGGACAGCTCAACACCATCCGGGCGAACTACACCATGTTTTCCCCGTCGGGGCGGCCCATCCGCGCGCAGGTGCTGCTGCGCATTCAGCATGAGATGGACCCCAATATGCTGTACGGCTGGTATGACAGCTTTGAACGGGCCTTCGGCGGAGAGACGGAAAATCTGGTGAAGGTTGAGCAGACGACGGGCAGTCTTTTGAATCTCAGCCTTTGACGAAAGGGGGAGGCGGCGCGATGAGCATTGGAGATATTGCGGCGTCCGCGCTTGGTAACATACAAAAGGCGCTTCTTATCATCCACCGGAAGGACGCTGAGGAGGTGGACTCCGCGCAGGTGGCGGCGTCGGCCGAGAGGGCGCTTCGCGGCGCGGCGGCCGGCATGAACGCGACCAGCGCCGCCATGACGAAGGCCGGGATGGACGCCTGTGTGATGCAGGTGCAGTACAACCCGGCGACGCTGTCCATTCAGGCGAATGCCGAGGCCATCCCCTTCACCTACTTGCAGCAGAACGTGGACAGCGGCATTCCGAATCAGAGCCCGCGTCCGCCGCTGGTGGTTTTGTCCGTCGAGCTGCTGTTTGACGCGATGAATCCCAAGGATGCGTTTATGGCGGAAAAGTTCAGCCCCTCCGTGGGCGGCGCCGTGTCCTCGGCGTCCGGGATCATTCAGGCGGCGAAGGGCGGATACACGGTCCAGCCGCAGACGGACGGACTGATCGCCGCGCTGATGCGGCCGAGCACCCGCGTGGTGACGTTCCGCTGGGCAGACATGGCCTTTACCGGTCAGCTGATCGAGGTGCAGGCGGAATACACCATGTTCTCCGTTTCGGGCAGACCGGTGCGCAGCAGGGTGCGCATGAACATAGCCCAGCAGGTGGAGTCCGGGGCGGACATTCAGTATTGGAACAAGGCTCTGGACGACATGATCGATTCCGGCGCGCTCTCTCAGGGGAAGAGCGCCGGGCAGAAGCTGGGGAATCTTCTGAATCTCGGCGCTTTCTGAGGCGGCGGGAGGACAAAAACACAGGGAAGGGAGGGAGCGCGTATGCCGCTTCCGGGAGCGATCGGAGCCGTCGGCGGCAGTGTGGGCGGCGCATGCCAGCACACCTATGAAAAGCTTCAGGAGAAGTATGAGGACTTCGCCCACCCCAGAGCCAGAGTGCTGCTGGGGGAGGACGAGTTCGACAGCATAAGCGCGGGAATGGCCGTCAACGATATCCACGTTGAGCTTTCCTCCGGATACGAGGCGTCCGTGGCCTCCTTCCGCCTGTTTGATTCCTACGACCCCACCACCGGGAAGTTCTTTTACGACAAGGTGAAGAATCAGGTGATGATGGGAAATTCGGTCACCGTGCAGCTGGGCTATCTGGACCGGCTGGAGACGGTGTTCGTCGGATTCATCTCCGGCGTGGCGTTCGGGTTCGAGCCGGGGGACCTCCCCTATATCGAGATCAGCGCCATGGATGTGAAGGGCCTGATGATGGGCGGCTCATACGCGTCTTCGCTTCAGGCCGCGACCTACAGCGCGGCTGTGAAGGAGGTTTTGAACCGGACCGGCGAGGGAAGGCTGCGCAGCATGGGCGGCGTTACGGCGGTGGAGATATCCGATACGCCGGACGCACTCGGCGTTCCGGGCGCGGGCGGTCCGCCGAAGTCCTCGCCGCTGTCGGTGGAGATGGTGAGCGAGAGCGACTATGAATTTGTAGTCCGCGCGGCAAAGCGGTATAATTACGAATTTTTTGTGGATCGGGGCAAGGTGCTCTTCCGCCCCGCGAAGAGCGATGCGTCGCTGCTGATCAAAATGGGCAGCCGCACCGGTCTGAGGGGCTTCCAGATCCAATACAGCATCACGGGCGTCGTCGGGAAGATCGAGGCCCGGGCCATGAACCCCGGAAAGGGCGAGGTCATCTCGGCGAACAGCGCGTTCAACAACACCCTTTCGACGGCGGGCAAGGCAAAGCAGCTGGTCGGCAAGGGCACGAAGGTCTATCTGGACGCGTCCATCACCTCGCAGGACGAGGCGGAGGCGCGGGTCGCTTCGCTGATGGAGAAAATGAGCTATCGGCTCGGCTCGCTCGAGGCGGACTGCGTGGGGATGCCGGATCTTGTTCCGGGCCGGTTTATGGAAGTGACCGGCATGGGCGTTCCGGTGGACAATCAGTTTTACCTGACGGCGGTGACCCACGATTTTACAAGCGACGGGGGCTTCCGCACGCATATCACCGGCTGCGCCGCGCAGATAAAGACCACCCCGGGAAGCGGCTCCGCGAGCGTGTCCTCCGCCGGCGGGGGACAGACGGGAAGGGCCGCGAATGCGGTCGGCGGAGCGTCCGGGCGGGCGTCCGCGATCGCCGGGGCCGCAGGAGGAGCTGCGGCTGCCGCCGCGCCGGCAGCGTCCGCGATCGCCGGCATGGCGGGCGGATTTTGACCGCAGGGAAAAGGAGAGGTCATGGGGCTTTACGATATTATTGACGAGATCACGGAACGGCAGGTCACGAAGACCGAGACCGGAGACAATCGCATCTGGGGCGTGACGGTGGGCATCGTGGCGAAGAACTTCGACCCGAACAGCACCGCCGCGGGCGGCTCCAACTCCGGGGCGGACGCCATGGACGGACGGGTCTGCGTGACCATTCCCACGCGGGACGCCGACGCGAACGAGCTGAAATGGGCGCGCGTGGCCATGCCGTCCTCGGGCAGCAAGTGGGGGCACTATTTCCTCCCGGAGGTCGGGGATCAGGTGCTTCTGGCCTTTGAGGGCGGAAACATCGAAAAGCCCTATGTCATCGGCTGCATTTCGCGGACGGCGGACAAATTTTTGAAGGATTCCGTCGATAAGGACAATCAGTTCAAGCGCATCGTGACAAGGCACGGGACCTCCATTATTTTTGAGGACAATAGCTCCGCCGAGGACGGAAGCAAGGATAAGCTGACGCTGGAGACGGCGGGGAAAAAGTTACAGATCCTGATGGATAACGAAAACGAAAAGATCCGAATCGGCGACAAGGCCAAGGAGGATTTTATCGAGATGTACACGGCGGAGGGCTCCGGAACGCTGAAAGTGCAGATCAAGAGCAAGATCGAATTCAAGGTGGGCGACAAGATCACCGTGACCATGAACGGCGAATCCGGGGCCGTGTCCATCAAGGCGGATTCCATCCGGCTGGAGGGCGGAAACGGCGTGACCGTCAAGAGCGACAGCGCCGTAAAGCTGGAAGCGCCGCAGGTGGCGGCAAACGCCAGCTCCGCGCTGAAGCTGGAAAGCTCCGGAACGGCGACGGTGTCCGGTTCCACGGTGTCCGTCGGATAAAAAGCGGAGGAGGGATATGATGAACGACAGGGCGTTTTTGGGCGCGGGGATGCGCTTTCCGCCGCAGATCGACCCCGGCACGGGACGGTTCGCGGTCTCCGAGGGGGCGCGGAGCGTCCGGGAATCCGTATATCTGATCCTGATGACCAGCCGGGGCGAGCGCTGGCTGGAGCCGGGCTTCGGCAGCGCTCTGACCTCATACGCGTTTATGGACGCGTCGCCCACGATGCTGCGGATGCTGTCCGACGATCTGCGCGGGCTTCTTCTGGCGCAGGAGCCGCGCATCGGCGACGTGGACGTCGAGGTCGATCCGGAGATGAAAAACGGCTGCCTTCTGGTGAACGTGAACTATACTCTGGCGGCGACGAACAGCCGCGACAATCTGGTATTTCCCTTCTATCTCAACGCCGTACGGGAGGAGCCTGAGCTATGAACCATGACGAGCTGACGCTTGATCCGAGAACACAGGCCGACCTCTGCGACCGGCTGGAGGAGCTGGCGCTGTCGTATACGCCCGAGTGGCGGTTCGACCGGAGGGACCCGGACGTCGGCTCCGCGCTGGCGATGATCTACGCGGGGCAGATGGCGGAAAACATCCGGCGGCTGAACCAGCTTCCGGAGAAATATCACACCGAATTTGTCAATTTGATGGGACTGACGCTCAAGCCCGCCTACCCCGCCTCCGGCGTGGTGATCGCGGAGCTGCTGCGCGGGACGGTGCCCGGCGTGGCGCTTCCGCGCGGCTCCCGCCTGATGGCGGACGGCGAGGACGGAACGCCGATCCTGTTTGAAACTGCGGGCGACGTGTATCTGACCAACGCCCGGATCACGGATGTGCTGTCCCTTTCCGGGGCGCGGGGGCGCATTCTGCCCCTGCTGGGCGGTCCGAAGGCGGCCGTGCTGACGCCCGAGCCGGCGGAGCCGGCCGAGGAGGAGACGGCGGCGTACCTGCCGGAGGGTGAGGAGCCGCAAAGCCCCGCACCCTTTGCCCTGTTTGATTACGAAGAGCCGGGCATTGAGAAAAACGCGCTCCTGCTCTATCACCGCAGCGTGTTCGGGGCGGAGGCGGGAACGCCCGTTCGCATTTCCGTCACCACGCCGGAGGGAAAGCCGCTTGCGTCCGCGCTGGCGGACGGCGAAAGCTGGCGGTGGAGCTACTACGACGGGACCGGTCTGCACCCCTTCGACAGCGTACAGGAGCAGGATGGCTCCGTGCTGCTGCGGCGGGAGGGCGGCTCGGCTCCCCTGCGGCTGGACGGGACGGACTATCACCTTATCTGTCTGGAAGCGGTCGGCCCGGTGAGCGCCGCCGTGACGGTGGGGGACATTCGCGCGGCCTCCGAGGGGGAGGACGCGGACCCGGAGATGATCCTCCACAACGGAGAGCCGCTGGAGGCGGCGGAGTGCCTCCCCTTCGGCGACACGGCCTCTCTTTTTGACGAATGCTATTTCTGCGACGACCGCGTATTTTCCCAGCAGGGCGCGGAGATCACGCTCAGCTTTCGGCTTGCGAGCAGGAAGAAGCTGCTGCGCCTGACGCCGCAGCAGGAATCCGACGAGCTGAAGATCATCAAGCGGAAGCCGAGGGCGGTCCAGTACGATACGGCGTCCACGGCTCCGGAGCGCGTCGCGCTGGAATATTTTAACGGTCAGGCGTGGCGCCGCCTGCCGTGCAGCAGCGAGTGGAGCGCGCTGTTCGACGGGTCCTCGTCCGGTGAGTTTCAGATCCGCTTCCGCTGTCCGGAGGATTGGACGCCCGTTCCGGTGAACGGCTATACGGGAAGAAGTCTGCGCTTTCGTGTGACACAGGCGGACAACTGCTATCTGCTCCCCTGCGAGCACACGATGCCGCTGCTTGAAAACGTCA
The DNA here is from genome assembly GCA_934567115.1 of uncultured Oscillospiraceae bacterium. GTDB lineage: Bacteria > Bacillota > Clostridia > Oscillospirales > Oscillospiraceae > Hominicoprocola. The sequence goes on along the minus strand of CAKTJA010000001.1, from coordinate 24,936 downwards.
AGCTGGCCTACGCCTATACCGGGCAGTGGAAGCAGCCCCAGCGCGTGCGGACGGTGTGCGGCACGGTCACGGAGGACCGGACCCGCGCGCTGCTGGACGGCGAGCCGCTGACGGCGTTCGCGCCGCTGCCGTATCCCGCGGCCTCGCTGTATCTTGGCTTCGACCGCCATCCGGAGGGCGCGCCGGTATCCATGCTTTTCGACGTGGAGGAGAACGTCCACTTCCGCATGGAGCCGGTGCAGTACGAATACTCGACCCGCACGGGCTTCCGCCGGATGAAGGTGATCGACGGGACGGACTGCTTTTCCGGCTCCGGGACCGTGCTGTTCATGCCGCCGTCGGACTTCGCGCCGCTGGAGGTGGAGGGCGTGCGCCGCTGGTGGCTGCGCCTGTGCGGCGGCGAGAACGCCGTTGAGGGCTATCACGCGGCGGTGCGGAGCGTTCGGCTCAACGCCGTGGACATCCGAAACCGGCAGACGCTGGCGGAGGAGTCGTTCTATGTGGATACGGCGGTCCCGAACCTGACGTTTCCGCTGTCGGCGGGGAACATACTCTCCGCCGAGGTGTTCGTCAACGAAACGGGCCAGCTTTCCCGCCGCCAAATGCGGCAGATGCTGGAGGAGCAGCCGCAGAACGTCCGCGCGGAATACGATCTTCTGGGGGAGATCACGGCCTTTTTCGTCCGCTGGACCGAGGTCGATACCTTTGACCGCTCCTCCCCCGGAGACAGGAACTATATGATCGACCGGGTGAAGAACCTTCTGGTATTCGGAGACGGCGTTCATGTGCGCATTCCTCAGGCGCGGCGGGAGACCGCCGTTCTGGTGCGCGCGGTGAGCTGCGACGGCGCGAGGGGCAACGTGCCGGCCGGCGCGGTCAACCGCTTTTTCGGCAACGTGATGTACGTCCAGTCGGTCAGCAACCCCGTGGCGACCTATGCCGGCAGCGATCTGGAGGATCTGGACGGCGCGCGCCGCCGGGGCGCGGATCTGCTCAGCGGTCGGGGACGGCTGATCAGCGAGCAGGATTTCGTGCGGGCGGTGAAGGCGTTTTCCGGCACGGTGGAAAAGGTGAAGTGCGCGGCGGGACGCGGGATCGACGGAGAGCATGACCCCTCTCTCATTACCATCGCCGTGATGACGCGCGACTACAACGAGGGGGCGTATGCCTTCAACAACATTCGCGAGCCGCTGCGCCGGCAGCTGCTTGAGCGCTGCGAGGCGACGCTTGCGCCCGAGTGCCTGATCCTCTCGGAGCCGGTGTATGTGGAGATATCGGTGTCCGTCTGGGTGAAGGCGGACGACGCCGCGCGGGCCTTCGACGTGCAGAACCTGATCCTTGACAGTGTGCGCGATTTTCTCGATCCGCTGCCCAGACCCGGGCACAGCGGCTGGGAGATCGGCTCGCTACCGTCGGAGGGGCAGATGAAGATGCTGCTTCAGTCTCTGCGCTTTCAGGGGCGCGTGGGGCGGATGATCGCGGTGGCGCGGTATGTGGACCGCAGAGGCGTTCACGAGACGGGGCTTGACCGGATGCCGGATATGCCCTTTGCGATCGGCGTGAGCGGCGAGCATCATGTGTACATTGAATTTCAATAACCGAGCGGGGGAGGAGAGACCATGCTCAACAGTTTGAATCTCAGCGACAAGACCTATGACGAGCTGCTGGCGGAGGCTGTGGCGCAGATCCCGCTTTACTCGTCGGAGTGGACCAATTTCAACGTCTCCGATCCCGGCATTACGATTTTGCAGAACCTGACGGCCTTCGGTCTGCTTCAGCAGGAGGCGATCAACGACGTTCCGGACGAGGTGCGCAGAAAGCTCTTGAAGCTGGTGGGCTATACCGCGCGGGAGAATCAGGCGGCGGAACTCCTTGTGCAGTCGCCCGCGGAGGGCGGCCCCATCCTGCCGGAGGGACATCAGCTTTGGAGCGGGACGATCCCGTTTGAAACGCGCTCCTCCGTGGCGATGAACCCGTGGGGACTGGCGGCGGTGTACGCGGGCGACGGGGACGGCGAGCGGGACGTTACGCGTCTGCTCGACCCGGCTGCGGAGACGGCGGCGTACCCGTTCGGGCGCAGACCCGTGCCGGGGAACCGGCTGACCTGCGTGCTCTCGGGCGTTCCGGAGATGGGCGAGCCGCTGCGGCTCTGGCTGCGGATGGCGGAGGAGGAGCTTCGCACGCCCTTTGGCAGCGAGGCGGAGGTCCCCGCGTTTTCCGAGGTCCGCTGGCAGTACTGGACGCAGGAGGGGTGGCGGGACGCCGAGGCGGAGGATGAGACCTTCGGCCTTCTGCGCTCCGGCTGCGTGACGCTGCGGCTGGAGGGCGAGCTGCCCGCAGAGTGGGACGGCGCGCCCGTGCACGGCTGTGCGCTGCGCTGCCTTCTGGAGCGGGCCGACTATGACCGCACGCCCCGGCTGCGCGCGCTGGCGGTCCACCTGTTCCCCATGGTGCAGAGGGAGACCCGTGTGCGCTGCTGCGTCTGCCCCGGCGGGGAGAAGGCGGAGCTGCCCGGAAGACTGCCCCTGCTGGGGAACCTTATGGTGTTCTGCCGGGAGGAGGAGGGCGGCCCCTACTACCGCTATCAAGAGGCGCGCGAGGACGGCGCGCCGGGGCGGTTTTACCGGGCGGAGACGGACTTTGAAGGCGTGACGCTTCATTTCGACTCCGCCTGTGGGCACATGCCCTGCCGCGACGCGGACGCGGTGCGCGCGGTGTGCTATGACAATGAGATGATCCACCATCGGCTGCTCGGACCGGTATACGGCTACGATAAGCAGATCGTTCAGCTTGAGCTGACGTCGGATGTGCTGGCGGAGGGCTTTCTGGTGGCGCTTGAAAAGGAGAGGCCGGACGGCGGGAACGAATACTGGTTCGTGCCGCCCGGAGAGAAGGGTCCTGAGGGCTTTTCCTATCACCTCCGCTCGCACGGCGCGCAGCTTGTGATCGACGAGCCGGGCGGAGGCGGATGCAGGCTTCTGCTGGCCGGCTGCGCCGTGACTCAGGGGAGCCGGGGGAACCTGCGCTCCTGCGCCACGCTGGAGCAGCGGGGCGGTTACGACGGAACGGAGACGGAGGCGCGGTACTTCTGCCCCGCGCCCGGACGCGGCGGCGCGACCTACGAGAGCGCGGAGGAGCTGCGGCTGCGTTTTTCCGCAGACATGCGGCGCACCTCGGCGGCCGTGCGGGCGGAGGATTACGAAACGCTGGTGCGTCAGGCGCCGGGACTGTGCATCCATAAGGTAAAAGCTGTGGCGATCGGCGCTAAAAACCTTGTCAAAATCGCCGTGAAGCCTTATACTGAAGAGGAACTGCCAAAGCTGTCGGAGATCTATCTGCGTCAGCTGCGGGATTTTCTTGAGCCGCGCAGGATGCTGACCACGCGCTTTGAGCTTTGCCAGCCCCGCTATGTGTCGATCGGGGTGCAGGCCACGCTGAGCGTTCGCGGAATGGCGGCGCATGCCGAGGCGGAGACGGAGCGGCTGCTGCGCTCGCTGCTGGATCACGTGAACGGACCGCAGGGCTTCGGCGGCTGGGTCCGCTTCAACGAGGTCTATCAGGCGGTCAGCGCCCTGCCGTTCGTGGACGCGGTGGACGCCCTGAGCCTGTATCCCGAGAGCCGGGACGCCGTGCTGCTGGGCAGCGATATCCGTTTGGAGGACGACAGCCTGTGCTATCCGGGCGTCATCCATCTGACGGTGCGGGAACAGGGGAGGTAAGCCATGGCTGATTACGGGATTCGATGCTATCGGCTGGGCGGCGCTCTGCTCAGACGCGCCCTGACGGAGGGGCTTGCGATTGCGGGCGAGGGGCTTCGCACGGAGGGGACCGGCGTTCACCGGGTCTTCCTTCCGGGACTGGACAGCGCCCGCGCCGACTGCGCGTGGGGAAGACTGTCTCTGCAATGCAGCCTTGGGGCGGAGTCCATGCTGACGGTCCGGGCCTTCGCCTCCAATCAGGATCGCGTGATCCGGGGCGGCGAAACGGTCCGCATCGACGAGCTTCTGCTGGACCCTGAGGTCCCCTGCCGGGAAAAGGAGCGGCTTTTTACGCTCGCGGGGGGGATGGAGCGCTCCGGCGTGCGCGACGTGCTGCTGACGGAGCAGACCGGGCGGTGGCTCTGGCTGTGGCTGGAGGTCACCGGCACGGAGGAGGGCGCGCTGGAGAATATGCGCGTCTATGTGCCGGGGGACAACTTCTTTTCAACGTTCCCTCAGGTCTATCAGACGGACAACGATTTCCTGCGGCGCTATCTCTCGATCTTCTCGACCATGTATCAGGACTTTCAGGAGGAGATCGACGGCATTCCGGAGCTTCTGGATGTGGACACCGCGCCGGAGGCGATGCTCCCCATGTTTGCGTCGTGGCTGGGGCTGGAGACGGACGGGACGCTTTTCTCACCGGAGGAGCTGCGCCGTCTGCTCAGGGCCGCGCCAGAGCTGCTGGCGGCGAAGGGGACGCGCGGCGCGATCGAAAAGGCGGTGAAGCTTTTTGTGGAGGAGCGCGTGTACGTGGTGGAGAGGAATCTTCTCTCGCCGGACCAGCAGCACAGCGAGACGCTGTACGGCTCCACGCCGTACGACTTTACCGTTATGCTCGACCGGGCGATGGACGAAAAGCTCCGCCTTCGGCTGAGGTTTCTGATCGACCAGCTGCGTCCGGCCAGAAGCCGGTGCCGCGTCATTTTTCTGGAGGAGTGCCGCGGTCTGGACGCGTTTACATATCTGGACGTCAACGGCGCTGTTCTGCAAAACGCACCGGGAAGCTTGGACGACGGAAATGCTTTGACGGGCATGACCTTCCTGCAATGATCACAGGGCAGTCAATTCGGCGGGCCGCTGGCCGGAAAATGCGGCGGCCGCGCGTTTACGCGGCAAGATGAGGTGGACAATGACGATTACAAAGCTTCAGGACGGAAACGCCGTGACCCTGCAGGTGGACGGCAGAGTTGACACAAACACCAGCCCCGAGCTGCAAAAGGCGATCCTGGAGGCGTTTCAGAACGCCGCAAAGGTGACGCTCGATCTGGAGAAGGTCGTGTACGTCAGCAGCGCCGGGCTGCGCGCCCTGCTGCTGGGGCAGAAGACCGCCGCGTCCAAGGGCGCGGTGATGGAGCTGGTGCATGTGGCGCCCACGGTAAAAAGCGTGCTGGATTCCGTCGGCTTTTCCAGAATTTTAACGCTGCGGTGAGCTTTTCTCCGCAGCGCTGGGGAAAACCGGCGGAGAAGGCGGATACGGAAAAAACGCCGCTCTGACTGCGGCGTTTTTTGATAAAGGCATATTTTTAGAGCCTGTGTGCGGCGGACCGCGCTCAGCAGCTCTCCTGCGGCGGACACAGCGGCAGCGTGAGCGTGATCCCCATGCCGCGCCCCGGCGCGCTTTGCGCGGCGACGCTGCCGCCATGGCACTCGATCGCCCGCTTTACCAGATACAGTCCGTAGCCCTGCCCACGGGTCCGGTTGCTCCCCTGATAGTTGGATTCGAAAATGCGGGCGGCCTCCTCCTCGGGAAGGCCGAGTCCGTCGTCCTGCACGCGGATGGAGGCGTTTTCCCCGTCCCGGAGCACGCGGATCGTGACCGAGCCGGGACGGCCCATGTATTTCAGCGCGTTTTCCATCAGGTTGAACAGCACCCGGTTGAGAAGGTGCGCGTCCGCTTTCGCGGGGATCTGCGTTTCGGAGGATACGACCTGAATGGCGACCCCCTGATCGGTGGCGGCGGTCTGCATGTCGGCGGCCGCCTGACGAACCAGCGACAGAAGGTCCAGCTCCGTATAGGCGAGTCGGCTGCTGTCGAGCGTTTCGGCGGAGGAGAACTGGCGGCTGATGGCCTCGGTCAGGTATTGGCTGCGCAGGCTGATTTTTTCCAGATATTCCGATACGACGGACGGGTCCGTGACAACGCCGCTGGTCAGAAGCTCCGCGTAGCCCTGAATGATGGCGACGGGCATCCGCAGACTGTGGGAAAGCCCGCTGCGGAAGGCGTCCATCTCGGCGCGGGCGCGGGCGGCCTCCTGCTCGGCAAGGCGCTTGTACTCCGCCTCCCGCGCCTCAAGCGCGCTGCGGCCCTCCTCGCGTATGCGCTCCGCATACCGGCGCCCCTCCGCCGTCAGGGCGGCGAGCAGCCCAAGAGCTGCTGCGGCGTCGGCGATCCCGAGCCATACCGGGACGGAGACGGCCCACAGAACGCCCCCAAGCGCGATGACCGCTGCGGTCATCGCCGTCAACACATAAATTTTCCGATGCATAAGCGCTCCCTCCCCGCTGCCGGGCCGCCGAAAACGGCGGCGGGTGACAACTGCGGTGAATTGTGCTATAATGACCGCATTGCGTCATTATGCTTGATCATATGATCTCAGCCGCCCACCCCGTCCACTGCGGGGACGGTCGAAACGCGCGGCGGCGTTATTCCGCTTCATTATACCGGACCATGCGCCGGGATGCAACGACGGAATGCCGATACAGATGCAAATTTTACGGGGCCGGTCCGGTCCCGAAAGGAGTGAGGCAGACGTGTACAGGGTTCTTCTGGTGGAGGACGACCGGGATCTGTCCGCGATCACACATGCGAATCTGGCCCATGCGGGGCATGACGTGGACGACGCGTTCACCTGCGCGCAGGCGGAGGCGCTGCTTACCCAAAAGACCTACGATATCATTCTGCTGGATATCATGCTGCCGGACCGCTCGGGCGACGAGCTGTGCCGCTCGATCCGGAGGGAGTGCGACTGCCCCATCATTTTCATGAGCTGTCTGGAGGACAGCGACACCATCGTTGACGCGCTTCGCAGCGGAGGAGACGATTACATGGTCAAGCCCGTCCGCTATCCGGAGCTGCTTGCCAGAATGGAGAGTGTGATCCGCAGAGCCGGCCGCAGACAGGAGCCGCAGCTTCGGCGGTTCAACGCCTTTTCGCTGGACGTTCTCCACCGCCGCATTCTGCGCGGCGGGCAGGAGGAGGACCTCTCCTCCATCGAGTTTGCGCTGCTGCAATATATGATCGACCATCCCCGGACGCTGCTTCTGTATCAGGACCTGTATCAGAACGTGTGGGAGAGCGACAGCCTTGGGGATTTCCGCACGGTGATGGTGCATATTTCCAATCTGCGGAAAAAGCTGGACCCCGATCACCGCGGCATTATCGAGACGGTGCGGGGCGCGGGCTACATCTTTTGCGACATTTAAGACGGGAGGCTTCGCATGAGCTTTTTTGACATGGGGAAGAAAGAGGTCCCCTTTGCCGATTATCGTGAGTACACGGATCACCTGTTCGCCTGCGTGGACCGGCAGCTGGCCTCCTACATCGGGGGGCTGATGCGGCTGTTCGCCGCGGACAACGGCGGCTTTAAGAACGTGCTTTACCCCGACATCGAGGTGGCGCGGGATCTGTGCGAAAAGCACCTTCTGGATTTCCGCGTGCGTGCGGAGGGGGAAACGGAGCAGCCGGCGGAGGACGACGCGGAGGACGCGCTGACGGATGAACTTGCGGAGCTGTTCGGCAGTCTTTCCGCAGAGCAGGAGCCGCCGCGTGAGCGCGATGAGGAGGAGTCGATCGACGAGCTGATGGCCTATGTGGAGCATCGCGCCGCCCTGACGCAGTGCCCTCTGCCGCTGTACGAGCTTTGCCGAAAGCTGGAGTTTTCTTCCTTTACCACCTTCTGCTTTGCATGCGCGGTGCTTTCCTCGACGCAGACGAACTACGCTTCGGTGTTTCAGGTGGTGAACCAGAACGGGAACCTGTCCGCCCCGAGCATCGAATCCGCCGCGCGGGTCTACTACGGCGCGGATTTCACCATCACCGGGAGCTACAGCCGAATGTCGCTGGCGCTGGAGCAGCTGCGCCCGATCCTGCCCTTGCAGGTGAACGACGCGATGCCGTTCTCCACGATCGTTTCACCGGACAAGAGGGTGATCGACTTTCTGTTCGGGGCGTTCCCCATGCGCATCGACGAAAACTACTCGCGCTTCTTTTCCCTGCTGACCGACGACGGCGAGCTGCCGCCCTTTCTGGCGAACGGGGGCGTGCTGGACGCGCTGCGCATCGCCTATTCGGACGGCTCGCGTATTTTCGCGCTCTCCGGGGACGACGGCTCCGGGCGGAAATTCACGATCCGCCATTTCTGCCATGGGCAGGGCATGGCCTGTGTGTCCGTGAACTGCGCCAAGCTGTTCGTATACGACTTCCGATTCGTGGAGCAGGCGCTTTGGGCCGCCGCGCGGGAGTGCGTGCTCACCGGCGCGTGCGTCTGTCTGGACAATCTGACCTATCGGGAGGACGAGAAGGACAAATTCTTCGGGTATATGGATCTGGCCTTCGGAATGTTTATCCGCCGGTCGCTGACGGTGTTCACCGTCAGCAAGGAGAAGCTGCCCATGAAGCAGATCACCGATCAGGACTTCACCCAGCTTGAGCTGCCCACCCCCTCCTATTCCGAGCGCGAGGAGGTTTGGAAGTACTACGCCAAGCCGTACACGCTCAACCCGGATGTGGACCTTGGCGAGCTGAGCACGAAGTTTCTCTTCACCCCGGGGAAGATCAGGGACGCGCTGCATCAGGGCAGGGCGCTCGCGTCGATGAACAAGTTCATCGACATTCCCCGTTCGATCCTGTTCCAGTCCTGCAACAATCAGATGAGCCATGAGCTGACGCAGAAGGCCACGCGCATACCCGCGAAATTCGGGTGGAACGATATCGTGATGAACGCGGACCAGCGGCTTGCGCTGAAAAACGCCTGCGACCAGCTGATCTTCCGGAAAAAGGTCTATGAGGAATGGGACTACATTAAGAAGTACCCCTACGGACGCGGGCTGTCCGTTCTGCTGTTCGGCGCGCCCGGTACCGGTAAATCCATGTGCGCGCAGGTCATCGCGCATGAGATGAATCTTGAGCTGTACCGCGTGGACCTGAGCAAGGTGGTCGACAAGTACGTCGGCGAGACGGAAAAGGCGATCTCCATGATCTTCCGCGAGGCCAAAAAGTGCAACGTCGTGCTTTTCTTCGACGAGTGCGATACGCTTTTCGCAAAGCGATCGGACGACGGCGGCAGCAATCAGTCCTCCAACAACAATAAGACGGCGCTGCTGTTGCAGGAGGTCGAGGCCTACGACGGCGTGTCGGTGCTGGCGACGAACTATAAGCACAACATCGACCCGGCGTTTTTCCGCCGCATGAAGTTCATCGTCGAGTTTCAGTTTCCCGACCCGGACACGCGCGAGATGCTGTGGAAAACCACGATCCCGAAGGGCACGCCGCTGGCGGAGGATGTGGACATCCGCTTCCTTGCGGAGCGGTTTGAGTTCGTCGGCGGCAACATCAAAAACTGCATTCTGAACGCGGCGTTTCTGGCCGCCGCCGACCCGGAGGCCGAGGGCGAGGTTCACATGAAGCACTATCTCCAGGCCATCAAATACGAGTTCGTCAAAACCGGCAAGGTCTTTACGCGGGCGGACTTCGAGCCGTATGCGAGCCTTGTGCTCTGAGAGGGGAGGGGACGCGTATGCGATCGGTGGACCGGCTGGAGCAGCAGAGACGGCTCAAGCGGGAGAAGCGGGCCGTGCCTCCGCCCGACGAGGAGACGGAGGAGGAGATGGAGCTGCCGCGCTTTGCGCCGCTCAACCTGAGAAAGGACGTCTTCGACGGCAGTGCGGGGAGGACCTTCGGCGGCGTCAACACGGCCCCCTCGGTCTTTGACCGCAAGGCGGTGTTTCACACAGAAAAATGAAAAGAAGCAGGCGGACCGCTTTTGGCGGTCCGCCTGCTTCTTATGCTTATGTCGCGCTTCGCTCCGCGAGACGGCGGTCCAGCTCCTCTTGAAGCTGAATGTATCTGGCCCTGAGCGGACGAAGACTTTCGGGGAGGTTCTCCTCCGGAAGGGAGGCCATCTTCGGCAGAGAGCCGATGGTGCGTCCCATGTTGGCCGCGACGCGCTGACCGGCGCCGCTCAGACGCTGATCTGTCGCAGCCTGATTCACGTTGCCGCCCACGGTATTGACCAGTGTTTGCAGCGCGAAGCCCGTCGCGCCGCCAAGCCCGCTCTTCTGTCCACCGAACACGGCTGCGGGGGCCACGCCCGCCGAAAAGTCCCTGATATAGTCCAGCGACTCATCGCTGAGGACATAGGCGGAGAACATATCCAGCGCCTTGTTGTTCAGCTCGTCGAACCCCGCGCCGGTGGCGTAGGCCAGTTTCTCCATCCTGTTGTCCGCTGTTTTCGCAAAGGCGGAGGCGACGGTCCCGTTGCGCATCATGTCCTCAGCGTCGAGGCCGTTGTTCTCCAGATTGAGCAGCAGCGTGCTGTAATCGTCGGACAGGCCCTTGTAGATATCGCCGCGCATGACCTTTTCCGCCTTGGAAGGCGCGTCCTCCGACGTGCGGATGCCGAGGTTGACCAGCGCGTTGTTGCGTCCGCCCGCCAGTCCCTCGTTCGAGCGCTGGAGGTAGTTCATCTGCCCGCCGTCCCCGCGCAGCGCGGCGGAAAACGCCTGTGCCGCGGCAGCGCCTCCACCCCGTCCGATCGTGGGCGCGGGAGCGGCGGCGCGCGCGATCCGCTCCTTGCGGAGGTACGGGTCCATCGCCTTCATGTACTTTAAGGAATCCTCCGAGGTGTTCTTCTCCAGCTCGAGCGGCCCGGAGATCTCGATCTGCGGCTCCGGCTCGGGCGCTCTCCTTCGACCGAACAGGCCCCTGAACCAGTCGAGCAGACCGCCCTGCTCCGCGCCCATCGGGGCGGACTGCGCCATGACGGACGCGCCCCCGCCCACGCCCTGCTGCATGGAGTGGCTCAGTTCGTGGGCGAGAAGCCCGCGGCTGGCGGGGTCGTTCCGGTCATAAGCGCCCTGAGCGAAGAACACATCCCGCCCGGTGGAAAAGGCGTCCACGCCCCGCTCCCCGGCGGAGCGCGCCGCGTCCGCGTCCGTGTGGATGCGGACCGAGGACAGGTCGCGCCCATAGGCGCGGCTCATGTCGCCGACCACGTCGGCGCTGTGCATGAACTGCGCGCCGATATCGGTCGCCTCCCGCTCCGCGAGCGGGTCAAGATGCAGCTTTTTTTCCATATCTGATTCCCCCATTATGACAATTTTCTCAAAAGCGTATCCCTTACCTCAGGAACCGGCCGAACAGACGGCTGCGCAGCGATTCCGTCCCGAAGCGCTTGCGCACGCGTTTTTCATAAGACCTCTGCTGTCTGGATGTGAAGCCGCGCGCGCCCAAGGCCCTCAGGCTTTCCTCGGCGGCGACGGCCTGCTTCGGCTCATTCGCGGACTTGAAGAAATCCATCTCGAAGCTGCCCGGATCAAAGTCGCCCTCGGTCACATTGTGGTCGGTGCTGGCGTATAACTGCACGGTGTTGAATACGTCGTTGTAGTAATCGCTCAGAAGCTTGTATTCCCGGTCCTCCGCGTTGTTTTCAAAGTCGAAATAGCGCCCGCCGTCCTTGAGCATCTGCACGCTGTCCTGCAGCATGTTGACGTCGGCGAACAGCTCCGGACCCACGCGGGTGATAAAATCCTCCGGATGCATCTGGCTGCCGTAGATGCCGTATTTATCCTTCAGGCGGCGCAGCTGCGCAAGCTGAACGCCCTTTAGCTCGTGCATGCCCTCGTCAAAGCGCGCGTCCATCCCGGCGACCTGCTCGGGCGTGTAGCGGTCCATTTCCGCCTGACGCTCCGGTGTGATGTTGTTGTTCGCCTTTATCCTTCTAAGCTCCGCGTAACGCCCGCCGCTGAGCAGCTTGTCATAAATTCCTGCGATCTGATCCGTCGTCATGTCGCCGCCAAGCGGCCCCATAAGGGAGCTGAGCGTCCGCGAAGGGTTGAACCCGCTGATATGGACGCTGCCGGAGGCGTTTTGAAAGGCGTTCGTCAGCCCATCGCCGTAAACGCCTACGTCCGACATCTGTTCGCGGACCTGATTGAAAAGCCCGGCGCGGCGGGGATCGATGAAGCGGTCCGTGGTCGCGCTGTTATTGTTGTCTCGAAAGAACCGGCCGATGCCGGCGGCGGTGGGGGAGTTCCCCGCTTCGGTGAAGCGTACGTTGTTCTCCGGATTTCTCCGCCGGAAGAGGTTGCGGAACCAGTCGATGATGCCGCCCTGCTCCGCGCCCATCGGGGCGGACTGCGCCATGGCGGGAACGCCCCCGCCCACGCCCTGCTGCATGGAGTGGCTCAGTTCGTGGGCCAGCAGACCCCGGCTGGCGGGGTCGTTCTGGTTGAAGGCGCCGCGCGCAAAGAAAACGTCCTTCCCGGTGGAAAATGCGTCCACGCCGCGTTCCTCGGCGCGCCGCGCGGCGCTCTCGTCGGTGTGGATGCGGACCGAGGACAGGTCGCGCCCATAGGCGCGGCTCATGTCGCCGACCACGTCGCGGCTTTGCATGAACTGTGCGCCGACGTCGGTCGCTTCCCGCTCCGCGAGCGGGTCAAGATGCAGCTTTTTTCCCATATCTGTTTCCTCCGTCATGATCGCGCGGAACGGCAGACCGCTCCCCGCGCTGCTGTCAAACCGTCGGGCCGTCGGTCCGGCCCGCTTCCGAGAGAAATTCGCTGAGCATCACGCCGTACTCGCCGAAGTCGCTGGCGAGCATGACCTTGCCCTCCTTTTGCAGCTCCCGGAAAATGGAACGGACCAGATGCTGCATGCGAAGCAGCCCGCCGTCCTCCGCCGCGCGGTAGGCGGCGTTGAGCGCAATGTTTTTGATCTGCGCGCCGGAGAGCTGGAACTGACGGGCAAGGTAATCCGTCTGAACGCCGGCGGCGGGAATGCCGCGCAGAGCGTCCTCCCAGATCTCGCGGCGCAGAGCCTCGCCGGGAAGGGTGAAGGTCAGGTGATAGCGGAAGCGGCGCACAAAGGCGGCGTCGATGCTGCCGGCCTGATTGGTTGCCATCAGGACAATGCCCTTGTACTCCTCCATCCGCTGGAGAAGATAGGCGACCTCGGTGTTGGCGTAGCGGTCCCTTGCGTCCTTCACCTCGCTGCGCTTGCCGAGAAGGGCGTCCGCCTCGTCGAAAAAGAGGACCATATTGCTCTTTTCCGCCTGATCGAACACCTGACGTAGACGCTTTTCCGTTTCGCCGACGTATTTATCCGTGATCTGCGAAAGATCGATCTTATACAGCTCGAGTCCCAGCCGGGAGGCCAGCACCTGTGCGGTCATGGTTTTTCCCGTGCCCGGCGGACCGGACATCAGGACCGACACGCACCGCCCGTAGGGGTAGCGCTGCCTCAGCCCCCATTGGTCGAGGACGAGGCCCTGATGCTCGACCTGCGCGCATACGGAGCGGAGCGCCTCTCTGAGCGGCGGCTCCAGCCGCAGGTCCTCCCAGGTGTAGGCGGCGTCCACAAAGCGGATGTTTTCGTACCGCCCGTCGTCCAGAACCTGATAGCACAGGCGGAAGACGTCCCGCTCCGTCCAGGGACCCTGCGGACAGCTGTGACGAAGCAGCTCGATGATGCGTGAGATCTGACCGGCGGTCAGCGTCATTTTGGCCGCAAGCCCTTCTGCGGGAAGTCCGTCCGCGCCGCCCGGCAGCTTTTCGGCCGCCAGCTCGCGCCACAGCCGCGCGCTTTGCAGAATGGTCGGCTGCGGGATGCGGATCGGGAGCACAGGGCACCGAAGGAACGGAACGACCTTCACGGACGGCGCGGTCGTAAGAAATACCGGCTGTCCGAGCGGGGCGAGAGAGCGTTCCAGCCGCCGCAGAAGCGGAGGGAGGCGCACGCCGCGCTTTTCCGCAGGGCAGTCAAGCCCGCTCAGGCAGAGCAGCCGTCCGGTCAGCAGCAGCGTCCGCAGGACCCTGCGCCACGGGCGGATCAGAAGCATCCCGTCCTCGCCGACGGCGTCGAAGGGAACGACCAGAAGCTCCCGGCCCAGCAGACGGGCGGTGTGGCGGGCGAAATGCCGCCGACCGCTGCCCGCCTCGCCGGAGATGTGAACGATGGAAAACCCCGGCTCGGACGCGAGGAGCCTTCCCGTCGATTCGATCTGCTCGCCGGTAAGCGCGGCGGGAGCCGGCGCGTCGTCCGGACGGAACACGGTGCAAAGGCCGCTCAGCTCCCGGTCCGGAGCGTCGTCGCCGCTCAGCCAGGCCGCAAGCGTGCCGTCCAGATGGAAGGGGGCCTTCCACCAGTCCTCTCCCGGCTCGGCCTGAAGCAGAAGCTCCACCCGGTCGAAGGCGGCGCGCAGCCGGGGGGCGAGGTCGATCGTCTCATCGGTGCGGCAGGCGATCCTGCCCGCCGCCTCAATGGTCAGCCCGGCGGACAGGCCAAGCCCCTCGCGCAGAAGCTCGACCGTCCGCTCCTCCATCAGGGCGAGCAGGTACAGCTCGACGGCGGTCAGCGCGATGGGGTCGTTTCCGCACAGCTTCTGGAGGCGGGCGAACCGGGCGGCAAGGACCGGCTTGTCGAAAAACAGCGTCTGCGCGTCGGTCGGATACGCGGCGACCTCCTCCTCGGTCACGTCCGGGGAGATGAGGCGGCTGTAGCGTTTGAAAAACTCGTCGCTGACGCGGGGCTTGAGAAAAAGAGAAAGCTTAAAGGCCGCAAGAGCCGCCAGCCGTTTCATTGCATATGCCTCCCGTCATTTGATGTTGCAAGCGTCGTCACGGCGCAGGAGCGCCCTCGGGAGCGCCGGCCCCCTGCGCGGCGCGCTGCCGCTCTATCTGCGCGGCCTCGTCGGCGCGGCCCATCCTGTTCAGCAGCTCGCGTCCCGCGGGGCTGAGCGCCTTTCCGCGCATGTAGAAATCGATAACGTCAGCGATGCAGCCGACGTGCGAGCGGACAAGGCTGGACTGCTTGTGCAGCTCCTCAAGGTGGAGCAGCGCGGCGCAGGACTTCGCCTTCTCATACAGATTGACGGAGTTGTGCTCGTCGATGACGAGCTGATATCCTTTGGATTCAAGCGTCAGGTCGTTGAGCAGGTCCATGCTGCGGTAGGCGTCCTGATACAGCGCGTCCATCAGCTCCTTGTGCTCGGCGTAGGCCTCGGGGTTGGAGGCGATGTGGTCGCGCAGACGGATCGTCTCCGGCATGGAGTAGCCGGTGGCGACCTGCGTGAAGACGAGCGGATCGTCGTCATGGTCCATCTCGCGGCGCATCTGCTCAATGGCGGTCTCATCATTGATAACGCTCTGCTTGGCCTGCTCGTACTCCGGACCCATGGTGGGGGAGACGATATCCACAGCGCGCTGAAGGCAGGAGTTCAGCTTCTCCATTGCGCTCGCACGCGAGATGTCGCTGAGATTGGCGGCCATTTCGATGCCGGACGTGGAATCCTTGCCATAGTAGCTGCCGTTGTTGGCGTTGACGCCGAGCGCGCCGGCGCGGTTGATAAAGTGAGTGGAAACATGGGCGGCCGCCTCCATTTTGAGGTTGATGACGGCGCGCTCCTCCGCCGTGAGCGCGTCAAAGTACGGCGCGTTGACGGGGTCCTTCATAATATTTTCGAAGTAGCAGCACCGGTCGTAAAAGCGCTTGCGCTCTACGGTGTTTGCGATAATATCCTGATCGGTGAGGTTCGCGGCGCCGATCGGGGTCTCCAGCAGCTCCCTGCGGAAGCGGTCGAGGTAGGGTCTGCGCCGCTCCAGATCGCAGCTGATGTAATCCTGCATGAACTGATCGTCATGCTGCTTGATGCGTTCATCCTGCGGCGTGGCGGGCGCGCCGTTCCGCTTGACCCGATAGCCGATGCTGAACGCGCGCAGCACGCGCGTGTCCACATCCCGCTCCGTGGCTTGCTGCACATAGGGATCGATGGCGTTCGTCGTGTTCTGGAGGTACTGCGAAATCGATGTATGAATATCATATGTATCGGCGGTGCCGACGGGGCACGCCTTGCCGGCGATCCGAGCCTTCCGCCGCATTTCACGGCGCTGCTTATAGCTCAGCTGCGCGGGAGCCTGCTGCTGAATGGGCGCGCCGGCGGCGGCTTGCGCGGCCTGTGCGGGCGGGAGCTGCCGCTGTGTGTCCGCGAGCAGGGCCTCGTTAAGCTCAAGCTGCTCGCGGATCAGGGCGTCCTTGCGCTCCTGACGCCGCTCCTGCAATGCCTCGCCCTGATCGGGTCCCCAGGTTTGAAGCGTTTTGAGGGTTTGGGTGACGGCAAGCTGTTGCTCCTCATGCAGCCGTTGGCGTTCCTGCTCCTGCTGGGTCATGTTTTCCTGAATTCCGGGCATGATCCTGACCTCCTGTGATCAAATGGTTTCCACTTCGTCCGCATGCAGGACGAGCGTGTAGCTGTGGGAAATGGGAACGGCTCCGGGAAGGAGCTTCTGCACCAGCGCGGCGGACGCGGGGTTGATGGCCTGTGTGCACAGCGGCGTTTCCGGAGGGTGCTTCTCCAGCGCGCGCGTCATGGCGGAGCGCAGCAGGGAGGGCAGCACGGCGGGATCATGGCTGACGGACCATGCCGCCGTCAGCGTCAGCGCATCGGAGGAGCTGTCCACGAGCACGAAGGCCTGCGGCTCGCTCCCGCTGAGGAAGACCATGCTCAGCTCGCGGTCGGCGGAGGCGACGCCCCCCTCGGGCAGCGGAGCGTCCGCAGCCAGCGCGGCCCGGCCGATCAGGGAGATCGTCCCCTCGCTGAGTGCGGAGAGCGGCGTGCCGAAGGATCTTGCGGAGGAGGAGAAAAAGGCGTGGTTCACCTGACCGAGCGTGGTGAGATAGATGTTTTCTCCGTGGTCGTCCGCCTCCGTAAAGCCGAGCTTTTCCAGAAAGGGGGAGAGCGTCTTATGCTCTTCCAATGTGACGTTGAAGGAAACCTCCATCGTGTCCGCATACGGGCGGGCAAGCTCCGCAAGCTTTTCCACCAGCATGCGTCCGCCGCCCTGACGACGGTGCTCCGGGGCTACGTACAGCGAGATCAGCAGAAAGCGGCGCCCGTCCAGATAACCGGCGGCGGCGCCGACCGCCAGCGTTCCCTCCGTCAGGGCGAGGGCGGTCAGCGGTTCGCCCGCGCTCAGGGCGGCAGCGGCGCGCGGCAGCAGGAGAGGGCGGAAAACGCCGGGGTCCTGTGCCGGTAAAAAACCGAGTTCCATCATGTACCTCCGAAAGTTTGACCGGGGCTTCGCCGCGCCGTCCTGCTTTCCGCGCGGGCGCGGGGCGGGGTCCCGGGAGGGAAAAATTTTGCGCGTATGCCCCGCATTCGCGCGGGAGCGTTCCGCGTCCGGAGAGAGCGCCGCCCTCCCCTGAATTTACCAAATTTATTATATCACAGAAAGTTCGGCGATTTTCTAAATTTTTTCTAAAAAACCGGATGAAATTTCCACAAGCGTTTACAGCTTTGCCCAAACTATGCTATAATGACCGTGCCGCGATTATTACACCACGATTCGGGCCGTCCCGCCGGTCCGCCGCGCGGAGGGCGCAGAGGGCATGGACGGGGGCTGGCGGCGCGCGCCTCCCGAAGGGGCCGGGAGGGCGGAGCTTCAGCGGGGCTGCCCCGCATGTCCGGGGCGGAGAGCGCCCCGTGAACGGAGGTTTTCATGTCTCAAACGCAGCTTGCCGGCGGTCTGCACGACAGCAGCCGGTTTATTTCAAATACCTTTCGCCGCGCGCTGCTGCCGGCGATTTTGTCTGTGGGCGGCGTGATGGCGTCCACGCTTGCGAACAGCCTGATCGCGGGGAATCTGCTCGGTCACGAGACGCTTGCCGTGCTGAGCATCGTGAACCCGGTCTACTTTGTTTTTGCGACCATCGGCTCTCTCGCGGGGGCGGGGGCGGCCTCGCTCGCTGCGTGGTGCACGGGGCGGGACGACCGGGAGGGATGCAGCGCCGCCGTCACGCTGGCGGCGGTTTTGTCGCTGGGGGTGAGTCTGCTGCTCGCGGCGCTCGGCGCGCTGTTCCCCGGGCAGCTGGCGCGGCTCCTCGGAGCGGACGGCGCGCTTGTCGAGCCGGTGCGGCAGTATCTTTCGGTATACCTCTTTGCCGGGATCGGGATCGCGGGGGTGTATCCGCCCTATTTCCTGCTCAAGCTGGAGGGGCGGCACCGGCTGTCGATGGGGCTTTTTCTGTTTCTCGCCGCCGCAAGCGTCGGACTGGAGCTGTACTGCGTGCTTACGCTGGATATGGGACTGACCGGCGTTGCGCTGGGCTGTACCGTCGCCAACGTGGTCACGGCGCTGGCAGGCTGGGGCTTTCTGCTGGGGAGGAAGAGCGCGTTTCGGCTCTGCTCCGTGCGGGCGGTGCGTCCCCATATTTCCGCGGTGCTGACAGCGGGCAGCCCTGCCGCGCTCAACAATCTGTGCAGCGTGCTGCGGACGGTGGCGCTGAATCTGACGATCGCCGCGCTGGCCGCGCAGGAGGGCCTGTCCGCGTTCAGCGTGGTTTCCATGGCGGGAAATTTTTCGCTTGTGCTCATCAACGGCCTGACGCAGACCACCGGCCCCTTTGTGGGCGTGTTCACCAGCGAGCGCGACGGCGCGAGCCTGCGGCAGATCGAGGGACAGGCGGTGAAGCTGGGGCTGGGGCTTATCGTTCCGGCAGCCGTTCTGCTTGCCGCGCTGGCGGAGCCGTTCTGCCGCCTGTTCGGGATATCCGACGCGCGGACGCTTTCGCTGGCTGTGCCGGCGGTGCGGCTGTTTGCGCTCAGTCTGCCGCCCGCGATGCTCTCGTCCGTCGCGATGAACTACTATCTGTCCGCGCAGAGGACGTGGCTTGCCAATCTGCTGACGGTGTGCCGGGCGTACGTGTTCCCGGTGCTCTCCGCGCGGCTGCTTTCCGCTGTTTGGGGGCTCTCCGGCGTATGGCTGTCCTTCACCGCGGCGGAGCTGCTGGCGTGGCTGGCGCTCCTCGCCGCGCTGATCGTGTTTCTCCGCCGCCACCCGGCGCTGCACGGTCCGCTTCTGCTGGAGCGGCGGTATGAGGAGGGTCGCTACATAGCCTTTTCCGTCCGCAGCGACCCGGCGGAGATCGTGGACGCGTCCCAGCGGATCTCCGACTTCTGCGCGGAAAACGAACTGGACGTGCGCCAGTCGATGATGATCGCGCTCTCGCTTGAGGAGATGCTGGTGAGCATACAGGAGCACTGCTTTCCGGAGGAGCGCGACCGGGACATCAACGTACGCATTCTTATCGCGCCCGGCACGGGGGAGGAGCCGTCGATCGTTCTGCGCATCCGCTGCTCGGGCAGACCCTTTAACCCGATCGACTATTACGAGCGCCGCAAGGCGGAGACCGCCGGGAGCGCGGATGAGCTGGACGGCCTTCTGGAGGGGCTGGACGACAGCCTCGGCATTGCGATGATCGTTTCGGCGGCGAAGGTGGTGGACTATAAGACGACCTTCGGCGTAAACAATCTGACCGTAATTCTTTGATGATTCGGAGGAGCGCTGCATATGCTTTTGCAAAATCACACCACGGGGCAGACGCGGGAGTTTTCGATCCGCCCCTTTCTTCCGACGGACGCGCCCGGCATCATCGCCTGTATTCGGGACGCGTACGGCGATACCTACGTAAAGCCGTTTCTGTACACGGAGCAGGGCGTTCTGGAGCATGAGGAGAGCGGGAAAATGCTCTTTTCCGTGGCGGAGACCGACGGCGGGACGCTTGCCGGCATCACCGCATGCGAGCTGTCGGAGCATTTTCCCGGCATGGCGGAGATCGCCTGTCAGGTGATCATGCGCTCCTGCAACGGCTATGGGCTTGCGCTTCCGCTTGCGCTTCACGCGATGCGCCGTGCGGAGGAGCTTGCGCTGACCGGGCAGTTTGCCCGCGCGCTGGGCTGCCACCTGATCTCGCAGAAGACGCTGAAGGGAATGGGCTTCACGGCCTGCGGCTTTCTGCTCAACGTGTTCGATAAGGCGCTGTTCCGTTATCATTTTCAAAACGGCTCCTACGCCAAGATCCCGCAGTCGGTCGCGGTAAGGCGGCAGGGAACGGGCGGCAGCGCGGAGCGCGTCTGGCTTCCGGAGGAGCTTCGCCCGCTGGCGGAGGAGACGTACCGGCTGCTCGGCTGCGAAAGGGAGCTGCACGGCGCGGCGGGAACGCTTGGCGGACAGGACGTGTGGGACAGGGAGGAGGACGCGCGCCACGCGACGCTCTCCCTCTGGGGCAGGACCTGCGGCGAGGGCTTTTCCGACCGGCTGTCCGCCTGTCTCGCGGAGGTGGAGGAACGGCCCGGTCAGACGGTCAACCTCTATCTGAACCTCTGCCGTCCGGGCAGCGGCGCGGCTTATGCGGCGGCGCGTGAGCAGGGCTTTTTCTTCACCGGCTTTCTGCCCTGCGCGCGGGACGGCGATTATATGATCCTGCATCACCCACTGCGCACGCCGGTCCTGCTGGACGGCATCCCCCATATTTCGGAATACGCTCCCTTTATGGAGCAGATCAGGAGGCAGCTATGCGAGAGAAGGTAAAGAGAAACAGCATTCGGACCCGGATCGCCCGGTCCATGACGGCGGTCGCGCTGCTGTCCGTCGCGATTTTGTGCGCCGCGTCCGTGCTGGGACTGCTGCGCATGAAGAACCAGACGCTGCAGATCACCGGCGACATGGGCGCACAGGCGGCTGAGGACAGCCGCGCGATTTTGGAAAATGAGGCGATGGACCAGCTCAGCGCACAGGCGGCCGCGACGGCGGAGACGGTGGGCGCGAGGATACAGAGCATTATGAGCCAGGTCGATATCCTCACGGTGACGGCGGAGGAGCTGTACGCGGCGCCGCACGCGTTCGGACGGATCGGCGTACAGCCGCCGGACGCTGCGAATCAGGGCACTTACGTCGCGCAGATCGTCTACGCCGAGCGCACAAGCCCGCAGGCTGCGGCGGACGAGGTGGGCCTGATCGGGAACCTGACCGTCCAGATGAACGGGGTGAGCCGCTATCTGGAGGGGGCCGGTACCACGCAGATCGGCACGGAGAGCGGCTTCATCATCATGTGCGACGAGAACTCCGGGCTGAAGACCTCGATGGGCCACCTTGACCCGGTGGAGCGCTCGTGGTACCGCATGGCGGCGGACAGCGGAGAGCTGACATGGTCGCAGGTGTTTGAGGACGCGTACGGGCGCGGACTTGCGGTGACCTGCGGGAAGCCGGTGTACGGTCCGGACGGCGCGCTTCGCGCGGTCGTCTCCATCGGCTCCACCCTTGACGACATCGGCGAGTCCGCCACGGCGCTGACCATCGGCAAAAGCGGCTATGCCTTTGTGGTCGATCGAAGCGGGCAGGTCATCATGTCCCGGGACCTGACGATAGACGACGAGGGACACGTCATCGGCTCGTGGAACCTGATGAACGTCGAGTCCGAGTCCGTTCGAGACGTCGCGCGGGGCATCGCCTCCGGGGAAAGCGGCGTCGTACAGGCGGAGCTGAACGGGAAGGCGGTCTACATGGCCTACGCGCCGATGAGCGATATTCCGTGGACGGTGGTCACGGTGCTGGACGTGGACGAGGTGCTTCTGCCCGCGCAGGAGGGACAGCAGAGGATCGCCGCGCTGGCTGACGGAGCGGGCGAGAGGATCAGCGGGATCATCTTCGCGATGCTGGCCGTCTTTGCTGCGGTCACGGCCGCGACGGCGGTTGCCGCAGTCTTCTTCGGGCGAACCATCGCCGGGCGCATCACCAGCCCTCTGTCTCACCTGACGGAGGAGGTCGAGAGCATCAGCGGCGGGAAGCTGGACGTCAGCATAGAAGTGAAAACGAACGACGAGATTGAGGCGCTGGCGGACGCCTTCAACAGCATGACCGCAAGCCTGAAAACGTACATCCACGATCTGACCGCCGTGACGGCGGAGAAGGAGCGCATCGGCGCGGAGCTGAACGTTGCCACGCAGATCCAGCGCGATATGCTGCCCAACATTTTCCCGGCGTTTCCCGACCGGAGGGAGTTTGACATTTTTGCCAGCATGGACCCGGCGAAGGAGGTCGGCGGCGATTTCTACGATTTCTTCATGGTGGACGAGACGCACCTTGCCGTCGTGATGGCGGACGTATCGGGAAAGGGCGTGCCCGCAGCGCTGTTCATGGTCATTGCCAAGACCATCATAAAGAATCAGGCGCTTACGGGCGACCCGCTTGCGCAGGTGTTCGACCGGGCAAACGACCAGCTTTGCGAAAACAACGGCGAGGGGCTGTTCGTCACGGCCTTTATGGGGCTTCTGGACCTTGAGACCGGCGGCTTCACCTATGTGAACGCCGGCCACAACGCGCCGCTGCTGCGCCGCAAGGGAGGGACCTACGAATATCTGAAGATGGACCCCGGCTTTGTGCTGGCGGGGCTTGAGGGGATGCGCTACGAAAGCAGCCGGCTGGAGCTGAACGACGGAGACACGCTTTTCCTGTACACGGACGGCGTTACGGAGGCACTCAACCCCAAGGAGGAGCTTTTCGGCGAGGACCGTCTCCGGGACGCGCTCAACAGCGAGGAGGGCCAGACGCTTCGGGTGACCGAGCTTCTGCCCTATGTCCGCGCCGCACTGGAGCAGTTTGCCGACGGCGCCGAGCAGGCGGACGATATCACCATGCTGGGCATCACCTATCGCGGACCGGATGAGGATGGGCGCACCCTGACCATCCCTGCTGAGCGCGAGCGGCTTGACGAGGTGCAGCAGTTCGTGGAGGAGGCGCTTGACAGGCTCTCCTGCCCGGCGGAGACCCGCATTCAGATCCAGATTGCCGTGGAGGAGCTGTTCGTCAACATCGCCAGCTACGCGTACGCGCCCGGCGAAGGTCCGGCGGTGATCCGGTGCAGGGAGGAGTACGATCCGCCGGCGCTGACGATCGAGTTCCGCGACCGGGGCAAGCCCTTCGATCCGCTGAGCAAAACGGATGCGGACGTGACCCTGTCCGCAGGGGAGCGGCAGATCGGAGGACTGGGCATCTACATGGTGAAGAACAGCATGGACGATGTGCGCTACGCCTACGAAAACGGAGAGAATATCCTGACGATCCGCAAGCTGATGTGAGAAGGGGCTGCGGAGGGACGGAATGCCATTACGCGGAGAACCGGGGCATATCGCCCCGGTTCTCCGATTTTGCATTTTTGATGCCTTTTCAACCGTTCATGCAGAATAAGCTGCTGTTTTTGTGATATTTTATCGGAAAACGGTTGGCCTTACGGCATCGGCGGGGAAGAGCGCGGCGAAATAAAAAGGCCCGGGTCGAATGACCCGGGCCTCGGTTTATGGATCGTGACAGGCGTGCCGCCGACGCATATCGGCTGCGCTTGTCGAAGCAAATCACGCAATTACTTGGCGGCGCTCTCCTGCGGGATCTCGCGCTTTTCCGGCTGGACCTCGCCGCGGTCCACGGCGACCATGTGCTCAAGCAGACGGACGACCATGTTGGAATAGCCGTATTCGTTGTCGTACCAGGCGATGAGCTTGACGAAGTCGTCGTCGAGCATGATGCCCGCCGTCTCGTCGAAGATGCAGGGGCAGGGATTCGCGATCAGATCGGCGGAGACGACCTGATCGGCGGTGTAGCCGATGATGCCCTTCATGTTCGTCTCGCTCGCGTGGCGGATCGCATAGCAGATATCGGCATAGGTCGTGCTGGTCTTGAGGTGCGCGGTCAGATCGACGACGGACACGTCCGACGTAGGAACGCGGAAGCTCATGCCGGTCATCTTTCCCTTCAGCTCCGGGATCACGCGACCGACGGCCTTCGCCGCGCCGGTGGAGGAGGGGATGATGTTGTTGAAAACGCTGCGGCCGGTGCGCCAGTCGCTGCCGCCACGGGAATCGACGGGCTTCTGCTTGCTCGTCGCGGCGTGAATGGTGGACATCAGGCTCTGCTCGATGCCGAACTCCTCATGCACGATCTTCGCGAGGGGAGCAAGGCAGTTCGTCGTGCAGCTCGCGTTGGAGACCACGCGCATGTCGCTGCGATAGTACATGTTGTTCACGCCCATGACGAAGGTGGGGGTCGCCTCATCCTTGGCGGGCGCGGTGATGATGACCTTCTTCGCGCCGCCCTTGAAGTGGCGGGAGGCCTTCTCCGTGGTGTTGTTGGCGCCGGTGGATTCGATGATGTACTCCGCGCCGCAGCTTTCCCACGGGATCATGGCGGCGTCAGCCTCGCTGAACACGCGGATGCGGTGGCCGTTGACGATAAGGTTCTGATCCTCCCGCTCAACAGTGCCGCCGAACTGGCGGAACACGGAATCGTATTTGATCATGTAAACCATATAGTCCACATCCGCCTTGCGGAGATTGATGCCGCAGATGTCAAATTTTTCCGGATTTTCCATCATGATGCGCAGAACGACTCGTCCGATGCGGCCGAAGCCGTTGATGCCAACCTTGATCGCCATACTTTCGTTTCCTCCTGAATCCCTGTGTGGGTTTTTCGGCAGTCTGCCTTGTATGATATTACTATAGTACCATATTCATCCGGTTTATGCATCCCCTTTTATACAGGTTGCGTGCCAAAAAAAGCAGGGATTTTTCCCTGCTTTTTCCGTCCTTTTCACGAACCGATCGTATAAGGAATTGCAAATATTCCATACGTTTGCTACCGGATTTTTGCGTCAAAAAGCGCCGAAACAGGGCCTTTTTGCACGCATTTGCTCAGTCCACAACTCTTGTAAAGCTCGTGCCGCTTTTCTGGAAGAGCACGTCGAGCCGCACACGGTCGCCGCGCATATAGCTGGAGGTGTATTCATACACCAGACCGTTTTCCATCGTGGTCCGCCGCTGATGGTGGAACGCGGCCGCGCCGGGCGCACAGCCGAGAAGCTCCGCCTCCCGGTCGCCGAGCGTCACCGCCTCATAGCTGTCCTCCGCCGAGGAGGGGATCACGCCGACATGATAGAGAAGACTGTAAAAGCTGTGCGTCTCAAGCAGCTCGCGCGTCAGATTCGGGTAGATGTGCTGCGGGTAATAGGACGTCTCAAGGATCAGCGGCTTGCGGTCCACATTGCGCACACGGGTGAAGCAGTAGACCTTCACGCCGTCCTCCAGCGCCATCAGACGCTTGATCTTCGGCGAGGGCGTGATCACGTCAAAGCTGA